>DATEZA010000081.1:0-23660 GCA_035255945.1 Thermoanaerobaculia bacterium | reverse complement strand
CCTCGAATCATTCGACAGCGCGCAGCATCGCGGCGTGGAGATCGTCGGCGAGATCGCAGGCTTCGGCGCGACGAGCGATGCAGGTCATCTCACCGACCCGTCCGCTGACGGTGCGGCGCGTGCGATGTCGATGGCATTGCGCGACGCGGGTCTCGAAACCGTCGATTACATCAACGCGCACGGCACTGCGACGCGTGCAAATGACGTCACCGAAACCGCCGCGATCAGGACAGTTTTTGGCAGCCGCGTGCCGCCGGTCAGCTCGACGAAGTCGATGCACGGACATGCGATGGGTGCGAGCGGTGCGATCGAGATCGCGTGCTCGCTGATCGCGTGCAACGAGGGATTCATCCCGCCGACGATCAATCTGAAGACGCCCGATCCGGCGTGCGATCTCGATTACGTGGCGAACGAATCGCGATCTGCCGAGGTGCGGACGCTGCTGTCGAATTCGTTCGGATTCGGGGGGATGAATGCGGTGGTGGCGGTGCGCACCGCGCGGGCTGTGTCACCCCGAACGTAGTCGAGGGGTCCCCTCCGAATTCGCGCTCATCATTCCGTTGCAGGGGATCCCTCGACTGCGCTCGGGATGACACGCCGGCGGCACGGATCAGCGTGGCAACTCCTTTGCTTCATGACTTATGATTTCCGCGCTCGGGGAGGCTCGGTTTGATCGTAGAGAAAAAACACACCGACAATTTCACGATCCTCTACGTGGAGGGGCTGATCAAACTCGGGGAAAGCGCGGAGTTCTTTTCCTCCGCTCTCGAGAACGTGCTCAAGAACGAAAGCACGAACGTGATCATCGACTTCACCAAGATCGACTACATCGACTCCACGGGCATCGGTGAACTGGTCGGTTACCTCGGCAAGTTCACCACGCAGAATCGAAAGCTGATCCTGGTCAACCCCTCCGAGCGCATCCAGAAGCTGCTGAAACTGGCCAAGCTCGACGCCGTGTTCAAGATCTACAACACGGAGGAAGAGGCGATCGCGGCGGAGTCCGGGACGCCCAGCTCATCCCGAGCGTAGCCAGGGATGAAGCTCGCCAACGTCTACCGCGGCGATCAGGTCGAGTCGTTTCACACCGGCTCGATTGCCGTCGTCGACGCGCGCGGACGTCTCCTCGCCTTCGCCGGCGATCCGCACCTGCGCACCTCCCTCCGCTCCGCCGCCAAGCCGTTCCAGGCGCTTCCGCTCCTCGAGTACGGCGGCGTCGAGGAGTTCGAATTGACCGGCGAGGAGATCGCGCTGACCTGTGCGTCGCACGGCGGCGAACCGGTGCACGTCTCCACCGCGGCCGCACTTCTACGCAAGGGAGAATTTGACGAAGAGGATCTTTTGTGCGGTGCGCATGCGCCGTACGACGAGAAGGCCGCAGCGGAATTGCGCGCGAGCGGCGATCCGCCGTCGGTGCTGCACAACAACTGCTCCGGCAAGCACGCCGGCATGCTGCTGGCGACCGAAGTGATGGACGTGCCGGCCGCGAACTACATCGATGCCGGCCATCCGCTGCAGGCGCTGATTCGCTCCACGCTCGCCGATTTTGCGGCCGTGCCGGCGGACGAAATCCCGATCGCGATCGACGGCTGCGGCGTCCCCGCGTTCTATCTCACGCTCTTTCGCGCAGCATTTGCATATGCCCAACTCATGCAGACCGCGAACGGGAAAGGGCTCGAGCGATACGAGGACTCCGCGGCACGCGTCGTAGAGTCGATGACCTCGTTCCCGCACTACGTCGCCGGCACCTGGAGCATGACCACTCCGCTGATGGAAGCATTCGACGGCGCGCTGCTCGCAAAAGAAGGAGCGGAGGGGTTTTACGCGATGGCGCTGTCGCCGTCGCTCGCATCGGAGTTGAGTGATTGCGCGGTCGGCGTCGTGCTGAAGATCAACGACGGCTCGATGACCCGCGGACGCAACCCCGTCGTCATCCGCACCCTCGACCTCCTCGGCCTCGACGCCGCCTCGAAACCCGAACTGCAGCGCTACCGCGACTGGCCGCTGCGCAACGTCGCCGGAACCTTAGTCGGCGAAGTCCGCGCCGAATTCGAATTGGAGTTCTTATGAAAGCAGAAAGCAGAAAGCAGAAAGCAGAAATGTCGGAACAAAGATTGGGGCGAAAAGCCTGGCAAAGCGGAGCATTTCTGCTTTCTGCTTTCTGCTTTCTGCTTTTCTCCTGCCGTACGGTTGGTGTTTCCCGCAGCTCGGCCGGTTACGCCGAGGTCTCGCCGACCATTGCGGCCGAAATGATCCTCGACTCCAATCAAGTCGTGGTGCTCGATGTCCGCACGCCGGATCAATATCGCGGAACGGAGGGACACATCGGCGGTGCGCTGAGCGCGCCGTTCGATACCATCGAGCGCCAGCTGCCGGAGCTGCTGCCGTATCAGAATCAAACCGTGCTCGTGTATGGCGAGACCTCGAACGACGGCGCGCTCGCAGCCAAGCTCCTCACCGTCGCCGGCTTCCGCAACGTCGTCCAGATCACGGGCGGCATGCAGGCCTGGATTGAACGCGGATACCGGGTTGTTAACTCGCGATAGTTGCGCCACTCCACTTCAAAGGAACTCCCGATGAAGAAGCTGTTTCTGGCCATTTCGATGGTCTCCCTCGCTGTTGCCGTGCAAGCAGCCCCGCCTGTGGGACTCGTTGCGTGGGCGAACAAAGCGCTGCCGAAGTGCCCCGACTCCAAGGTCACGGTCGAAGAAGTCGTCGTACCGCTCGCTCCGACCAACTTCCAGGTCTTCAACGTCACGCAAACTTCCAGTGACAACGGCTGCGGCGGACAGAAGTACCTCCTCTACTCGCCGTCGACGCAGCAGATCCTGATGGGCGCGGTGATTCCGCTCCCCGCTGATGCGCGTCCCGCCGAAGTGCGCGTCAACGAGACCTCGAGCAACCTGCTCAAGGCCGACGTGAAGTCGACGATCGCACCGTTCCCGCTTCCCGATGGATTGAAAGCGGTGTCGATCACGAAGCAGACTGAGTTCGGTCCGTTCTCGTACCACGGCTTCATCGATCAGGGACAGCACTTCCTGATCATCTCCGACCGTTCGAATCTGCGCGAGGATCCGGGCAAAGCGCTGCTCGATTCGCTCGGCGTGCCGAGCGGCGTGCACCGCGGCAAATCAAAGTCGCCCGTCCAGATCGTGGAGCTGTCGGACTTTCAGTGCCCGACCTGCGGCCGCGCGCACAAGACGGTCGAGCCGATGATCGCCAAGGCACTCGGCAAGATCAGCTACACGCGCCTCGACCTCCCGCTCTTCGAGCATCACCCGTGGGCGATCTGGGCCGCCCTCGGCGCCCGCGCGATCAACAAGGTCGCACCGGCGAAGTACTGGGATTACGTGAATTACGTGTTCGCGAATCAGGAAGTGATCGACAAGCAGAAGTTCGACGATGTGCTGAAGAACTACGCCGAAGATCACGACCTCGACTGGAAAGCGATCGAGAAGGTCTATCGCGATCCGGCTGAGAAAGCGAAGCTGATGGATCAGGTCAGCCGCGCCTTCGACGCCGGCATCATCTCCACGCCGACCTACATCGTGAACGGACAGATCCTCGGGTTCGGACCGAAGGGCGAGTTCACGATCGCAAACATCAAGAAGGCGATCGCCGCGGCCAAGTGACACGCGCTGCGCATGGTGTCATCCCGAGCGAGCGAAGCGAGTCGAGGGATCTCCTGAAGGCACGATCATCGCGTTTCGGCACGGGACCCCTCGACTTCGCTCGGGGTGACACCTACCACCCGAACGAAATCTTCGCCGAGTAGCTCCTCTGCTCCGCCTGCGTCGCCTGGATCACGAGCTTCGGAACGAGCATCGAGATCCGGACGCCGGCGGAGTAGCGGTTCATGGTCGACTTGTCCTTTAGCGTGAAGTTGACCGAGTCGACCGAGCCGCGCGCATCCGATGTCATCCGTCCCACCGACACATACGGCGTGAGCGGCCCGAAGCCTTTGCTCACGAACGCCTCGTAGCCGTAGCTCTTCAACTTATACACATCGATGCCGCTCACCTTCGAGTAAACGGCGCGCAGCGAAACCTCGGGAGTGGCAATACTGCCGCGGATGAGCGGCACGTCCATCGCACCGCCGTAGATCTTCACACCGGTGTCGCTGATCTTCGCGTACGAGGCGGAGATCGTGCCGCCGCCGTAGCCTTTCGCCACGATCAACCGCGGCACGCCGACATATCCGCCGCTGACGATGATGTCCTTCGGCACCGACTTCTTCCAGTACGACGCGTTCTCATCGACTTTCACGATCGTCGCGCCGATGCCGATGTCGAAGTGGAGCAGACCGCTGGCGCGCGCGGGCTGGATCGGATCGCAGTAGATGCCCTGCGCGACGATGCGCGAGAATTTCGCGAAATCTTCCGGCGTGATCGTGCCGTCGAAGTGGATGTCGTCGGCGGCGCGCATCGGCAGCGCGCAGAGCGCAATCAGAACAATTGCGAGATGTAGTCGTTGCTGAGCAGAAACCCCGCGGGCGTAAATCCGATGCGCGAGTCCACCCGCCGCAGCCATCCTTCGCGCAAACCACGTTCCATCCATTCCACTGCCTCCTGTCCGCAGAGCCTGACGAGATCGTCATAGTGTATCCCGCGGGTCTGCCGCAGCTGGAGGAAGAGCAGCTCGTGCCGCCGCTCGTCGTCGCTCAACGTCTCGCTGAAGTCCTCGGCGTGCGCCGGATCGCCGATGTAGCGATGGATGTCGCGCGTGTTCGCGAAGCGTCTTTCATCGATGAAGGAATGCGCGCCGATGCCGAACCCGAGGTACGACTCGCGCCGCCAGTAGCGAAGGTTGTGCTGCGATTCCTCGCCGGGACGCGCGAAGTTGCTGATCTCGTATTGCTGCAGCCCCGCTTCGCTCAACCGCGCGACCGCTTCGAGATACAGCTGCGCGACCTGCTCCTCCTCGGGCAGCGTCGTCCGTCCGCGCGCGACCTGCACCTGCAGCGGCGTCTTCTCATCGAGGTCGAGCATGTAGAGCGACAGATGTCCGATGCCGAGCGCGATCGCTTCATCGAGCGACTTTCGGAACGATTCGATCGATTGATGCGGCAGCCCGAGGATCAGATCGAGATTCGTGCGCATGCCCGAATCGACGGCGAGCTTCACCGCTTCGCGTGCGCGAGCCGCATCGTGAATGCGTCCGATCTCGCGCAGCTCGTCGTCGTTGAAGGACTGCACGCCGATCGAGAGCCGGTTCACGCCGATGTCGCGCCACGCAGCGATCGACTCCCGCGTGATGTCTTCCGGATTCGCCTCGAGTGTGAATTCCCCGCTCCAGGTGTCATCCCGAGCCGCGAAGACGGTCGAGGGATGACACCGTTGTGCAATCTCCGCCAAATGCTCGATCTTCGTCCGCGACGGCGTTCCTCCGCCGAAATAGAGCGTATCGATCGGCTCGTGCAGCCGCGCATCGATCTCCTTCAGCAACGCCTCGACATACGCGTCCTCCAGCGTCATGTTCGTGCTGATCACGAACGGGCAGTACGCGCAGTGCGTCGCACAAAACGGCAGATGGATGTAGACGCCGGTCATTTCACGAAAAGATACGTGAACAAGCCGTGCGCCACCGACTGTCCGTCCTGCTGCACGTCGACCTCGGCCACGGCAATCGTCCCGCCGCGACGCACGATGGATGCGATCGCGATCAGCGCACCACCGGTCATCGCCGCAGGCCGCAGGAAGTTGATCTTGAGCTCGATGCCCGTCATCGCGCGATCGCCGCGCACCGCGTAGACGCCGGCCGTGTCGGCGAGCGCGGAGATGATCCCTCCGTGCACCACGCCGTTCTCCTGACTGAACCACTCCGCGATCGGCAGCGCGATCTCCGCGCCCGATTCATCGCGGCGCCGCAGTTCGAACTTCAGCGCGCGATTGAACGGGACTTCATTGAACTCAAGCATCGTCAATGCTCGAACGGCGATTCGGCCGTCGGCAATCCCTTCAATTGCTTGTATGTTTCAGTCGGCCCGCATTCACCGCCTGCTGCGTCTCGCGGAGCGGAGCGCGGGCGTCCCGCCCGCAGCCGTCGAGCGTCCCGCTCGGCGGCACCCCCGCAACGTCGCCACTTCACCAATCGTTTTCACAACCGATTCGGACGGACGCCCGCGGAATTCGTGACAATGTGCGCGCCATGAAACGCGCGCTGCTGCTCGCTCTATCACTCGTCTCCGCTCTATCACTCGTCGCGCAACAGCCGACGCAGCTCCCACTCTGGACGCGCGGCACCCTCGACATCCATCAACTCAGCACCGGCCGCGGCAACGCCGCGTTCTTCGTCTTTCCCGACGGCACGACCATGCTCCTCGATGCGGGCGGCGACGCGGCGAAGCAGATCGCCGGCTACATCACGCGCATGATGGAGAAGCCGCGCCTCGATTACGCGGTCCTCACGCACTACCACGGCGATCACATGGCGGCGATCCCGGAGGTCGGCGCCGCGATTCCAATCGGCACGTTCATCGATCGCGGCACATCGTTTCTCCCGCCACCCGCCGACGACGCAACGGTGAAGACGTACCGCGCGTTCATCGCGGACAAGCACAGCGAGCCGATTCGCGTCGGCGCGAACGATCAGATCGTGCTGAAGCGCGAGCCGAAGGCATTCGAGAATTTCGAAGTGCGCAACGTCGCGGCGAATGGCGAGGTGTGGAACGGCGAAGGCAACGGCGCGCACGCGATCTTCCCCGCGACGTATGCGGCCGAGGACAAGCCGACGGAGAACATGTGCAGCATCGGGCTGCGCATTCGGTACGGCAAGTTCGATTTCTTCACCGGCGGCGACATGCCCGGCGTCCCCGAGGCAGGCGCGCCCGATTGGACCTCGGTCGAGACGGCGGTCGCGAAAGTGATCGGCGCGACCGACGTGCATGTCGCCAATCATCACGGCTCGATCGATCCCGAATCGGCGTTCTTCCTCGCAACGCTGAAATCGCCGGTGATCATCCTCCCCGCGTGGTCGCCGACGCATCCATCGCAGGACTCGCTCAAGCGAATGCTGACGAAACGGCTCTATCCCGGCCCGCGCGACATCTTCGTCACAAAGCTGTACGACTCGACCAAGGAGAGCATCGGCTCACGCGTCGATCAGCTCAAGGCGACGCACGGACACATCGTCGTGCGCGTCGCGCCGGGCGGCGATCGATTTCAGGTCTATGTGCTCGACGAGACGAGCGACGATCTGCACGTGCTCTCAGTCAGCGGGCCGTACGACTCGCACTGATGGAGTGCGGCGGCAAGTCGCCGCAGTCCGTTAGAATTACCTCCTGATGTCCGACACTCCGAAGCCTCCGCAGCGCGGCCCGCGCCTGCTCTGGACTCTCCTCGGCGCGATGGTGATCGTCGCGCTGCTCCCGCTCCTGGTCTCGCACTGGTTCCTCATCGGCATCAACCGCGATTCGCTCGAAACTCTCGAGCGCAAATACCTGACTCGATCCGCAGTCGGCATCGCCACCGACGTGCAGAACGTTCTTCTCAGCAACACGCAGCAGCTGACCAAGATCGCGGGCAGCATCCGCATCATGAAAAAAGCGCTGCCGCCGGGCGGCGATCCGTTCACGTACGCGGCGGAGACGAACTGGATCACCGACTACCTCACGCCCGACAGCGATCTCCTCGCGCTGCGCCTGCTCAACACGTCCGGCGCCGGCGCGGAAGCGAAGCCGGACGGACTCGATCCGCAGGTGCAGCAGGAGCTGACGCGTGCGGTCGATGCGGCGAAGCAGGGGCAGACGTACACCGGCGCGTTTCAGTACGTCAGCTCCTCGAATCAGCCTGCGATCATCGTCGCGGTGCCGGTCGTCGATGACGGCAAAGTGATCGGCACGGTCGAAGGTCTCGTGAGCCTCAAACGCATCGCCGATCACCTCAAGGAAGAAGGCAAAGGGGACGTCACCGCGTTCCTCGTCGACCGCAGCGGCCGCGTGCTGATGCACAGCGAGCCGAGCGTCGACGTGCAGCGGCCCGATTTTTCCGATCTGAAAATCGTGCAGGAGTTCAAGAAAACGCCGCTGCGCCTCACCGAGTCGTACAGCGACAAGCGGAGCGGCCGCGAGGTGACGATGCTCGGCACCGTCGCGCCGGTTGGACGTCCCGACTGGGGCGTGGTGGTGCAGGAGCCAGAAGAGAAAGCGTACGTGTCGGTGAACAAGATGATCCGCGCGACGATCGAATGGGGCGGCTTCGCGCTGCTCTTCGCCATCCTCGCCGCGGTGCTCTTCGCGTCGGGCATCGCGCGGCCGATCCGTCTCCTCGCCGCGCGGACCGCGGAGATCGCGCGCGGCAACTATCAGCAGCGAGTGGAGCTGAAGACGCACAACGAGATCGGCGAGCTCGCCTCGAACTTCAACGCGATGTCGACGGCGGTCGAGCATGCGGTCGAGCAGCTCAAGAAAGCGGCGAACGAGAATCACCTGCTGTTCATCAACTCCGTGCGCATGCTCGCCGCGGCGATCGATGCGAAGGATCCGTACACGCGCGGACACTCGGAGCGCGTGGCGCGCTACTCGATCGCCATCGGAAAAAATCTCACCCTGCCGGAAAAAGAGATGCGCAATCTCCGCATCTCCGCACTGCTGCACGACGTCGGCAAGATCGGCATCGACGACCGCATCCTGCGCAAGCCGGGCGCGCTGAGCGACGACGAATTCGAAGTGATGAAGGGACATCCGGCGAAAGGCGCGGCGATCATGAGTGGCGTCGCGCAGCTGATCGACATCATTCCCGGCATGAAGTACCACCACGAAAAGTGGGGCGGCGGCGGCTATCCGGACGGCATCGAGGGCGAGGAGATTCCGATGCAGGCGCGCATCGTCGCGATCGCCGACACGTTCGACGCGATGACGACGAATCGTCCGTACCAGAAGGCGATGGAGCTGAATTACGTCGTCGAGAAGATCAAGAGCTTCGCCGGGACGCGTTTCGATCCGCGCGTAGTCGATGCATTCGTGCAGGCCGTGAAGCGCGGCGACATCCAGATCGAAGACCAGGTGAGGGGCGCCGCCTGAGAGCACTCGCCCTCGCGCTCCTGGTCTTCGCGACTGGAGCGCGGACGTCCCGTCCGCAGTCGTCGGGCGTCCCGCCCGGCGACTCTTCCGGCGGCCGGGCGGGACGCCCGACCGCTGCGGGCGAGACGCCCGCGCTCCGAGTCGAGCGCAGTGTCATCGCATCCCTCCTGCGCGGCAATCCCAAAGCCGCGCTCAAAGCACTTGGCGGCGTAAAGTCGACCGGCACGTCCATCCCCGAGCTCGACAACCTGCGCGGACTCGCGCTGATGCTGAACGGCGACGTAAAAGGCTCGCTCCCTCTTTTCGAGAAAGCGCTGCCGCTCCCCGAGGCCCGATTCAATCGCGCGGTCGCATTTCTGAAATTGTCGCGTTACGCGGAGGCATCGGCCGAATTCGAAACGCTCTACGCCGGCTCCCCTCTCCGCGCCTCCGCCGCGTATCACAACGCACTCGCACTCGATGCCCTCGGCAAAACGAACGACGCGGTCACCTGGCTGACGCGCGCGCTCGAGCTCGATCCGAATTTCGACTCCGCGATCTTCTACCTCGGCGTCATGCGCGAGCGCCTCGGCGATCTGCAGGCCGCGGGCAAGGCCTACAAACAGTTCCTCGATCGCCATCCCGATTCGATCGTGGCGATGCTACGCTTCGGCATCGCTGCACAGCGCGCCGGGCATGCGGATACGGCGCGCAAGTACTTCGACAAAATCGTCGCCGCTGCACCGTCGTCGCCCGAGGCGGCCGAGGCGCGGATGTATGTCGAAATGTGGAGTGAGTGACTTCGCACCATGTTCCACGGAATCCTGGCGCAGCTGCTCAGCTCGACGGACGGCTCGATCGCCGCGATCTTCCTCGATTGGGAAGGCGAGACGGTCGCGCTCATCACCGCGCACGATCTCGAACAGGACGAGCTCAAAACCCTCGGCGCATATCAGGGAATCTTCCTCACCCAGCTGCGCAAGCTGTGCGGCAATCTCGATATCGGCGAGCCGCGCCGCTTCAAAATCGAGTTCTCCAACAAGAAAGTGCTCAGCTGCGACGTGAAGGACGGCTACTTTGTCGTGATGCTCACCGGCGCGGAGACCAATGAAGGCGAAGCGTGGCATCACCTCGACCACTGCCGGCAGGACTTGCTCCAGGAAATGTAGATGATCCCGATCCTGCTCGCCGCAGTCCTCTCCAGCGCGATCCGCGCGCACATGACGTTCCTCGCCGACGACATGCTCGAGGGCCGCGGCACCGGCACGCGCGGACACGAGATCGCTGCGCGCTATGTCGCAGCGCAATTCGAGGCGATGGGTCTCGATACGAAACTGCAGCCGGTGCCGATGCGCCGCGCGGAGCTGATTGCGAACGAGAGCCGCGTCGAGCTGATTCGCGATGACGGCACGCGCAAGATTCTCGCGGCGGGCAAGGACGTGATCATGGCGGGCGATTTTCGCGGGACGGCGGACGTCGAAGCGCCGCTCGTCTTCGCGGGATTCGGCGTGACGGCGCCCGAACATCAGTACGACGATTACGCGAAGATCGATGCGCGCGGAAAGATCGTCGCCGTGACCGGCGGCGCGCCGAAGGAGCTCAACGCCGAGGAGCGCGCCCATTACTCGGGGGCGAAGGGCGAGAACGCTGCAGCGCATGGCGCGATCGGCATCGTCCGTTTGTGGACCGCCGAGGACGAGACGTCGGGCACGTGGGATGCGACGGTGCGCTCGTACTCGAACATCGGCAGCTTCGCCTGGCTCGAAGGCGACACGCCGCATCCGTTTCTCCCGCAGCTGCGCGGCACGGCGTGGATCGGTCCGCTGAATATGGCGCTGCCGCCGCGGATTCACATCGTGAATAAGAGCACGATCGCCGATCTGCAGAGTCCGAATGTGATCGGCGTATTGCGCGGAACGGATCCGGTGCTCCGCGACGAGTACGTCGTGATCAGCGCGCATCTCGATCACCTCGGCATCTCGGCGCCGGTGAACGGCGATTCGATTTACAACGGTGCGATCGATAACGCGTCGGGTGTCGCGACGCTGATCGAGCTCGCGCGCATGTTCGCCGCTTCGCCGCCTCGGCGCTCGATTCTCTTCCTCGCCTGCACCGGCGAAGAGCCGGGCCTGATCGGATCGGAGTACTTCGCGCAACATCCCCCGGTGCCGCGCGACTCGCTGGTCGCCGACATCAACATCGACGGCGCATCGCTGTGGGATTTCGACGCGCTCTTTGCGCGCGGCGCCGATCATTCATCGCTGAAGACGGATGTCGAAGCGAGCGGCGAGACGATCGTGCCCGATCCGTTCCCCGACCAGGCCGGCTTCGTCCGCAGCGATCAATACTCGTTCGTCCGAGTCGGCATCCCGTCGATCATCCTCGGCGCGAAACGGAGCGGCACCGCGCGCGCGCAGGCACTCGACTGGGTGAAGAACCGCTACCACCAGCCGAGCGACGACATGTCCCAGCCGCTCGACTTCATCGCCGCCGGGAGGTTCGCGGAGGACCTGTTCAAGATCGCGCAATCGATCGCGCAACAGGAGCAGCGGCCAAAGTGGAACAAGGGCGATTTCTTCGGGATGCGGTTCGGGACGGCGGCGACGGTGGCGCACTAGCCCGAACTGATCTCGGTGACCTCTCCCGGCTTCTATCGAAGAGGTTGTAGACCGGAACGCGTGTCCCGACGAAGACGGCGTGCCGCTCATAATCTCCGGATCGCTGTGAATCACGCGCTTGGCGGAATGCATGAGGGACAAGCTGAGAGCTTGTCCTACACCTATACCGGTGTACGACAAGCTCTCAGCTTGTCGCTTTCGTCAAGTAGCGCGCTACGCCTCTTCCAACGCTTCCAACGACGACAAAATCGTCTCGATCCGGTCGCGAATCTCCCCGCGCTCTTTCTGGAAGCGATCGTTCTCTTCTTCCAATACGGTCACGCGCTCGGTCGCGGTCTCCTGATCGCGGGCCTTCGCCTCCGCCGCCTCCAAACGAGACTTGAGCGAATCGCGCTCGCGGCGGAGCTCCTGGATCAGCACGACGGCGCGCTCCACGCGTTCATTCAACTTCGCGAGGATCTCCGCTTCTTCGGTTCCGGCCAGCGACATCTGGTCATCTTTCGTTTTTTTGGTCATAGCAATTTCACCGGTAGGAGCTCGGCCACGCGCGATGCGAGGCGTTGATGCACGTCGCCGACCTCGTCCTGCGTCAGCGTGTGATCGAACGCCTGGTACCACATGCCGAGCGTCGTCTTGATCAGGTTCTCCTCCCCTTCCGGCTCGAAGCGGTCGCGCAGACCGACTTCGTGCAGCCAGGGGACGTCGAGTGTGCGAATGGTTTCAATGATGCGGCCGTATTCGAGATCGCGGCCGTGCGTCACGGCGAGAATCATCGGCATGCCCGGGAAGCGCGCCACCGGCGCCATCGTCCACTTGCCGACGGACGCGAGCAGCGCTTCGATGTCGATCTCCGCCGCCGCGACATCGCCTTTGATCCCGTAATGCTGCAGCAGCTCGGGCGCGAGAAATCCGACGGAGCCGATGCGGCGATCGCCATACCACGCGCCGGCGCGCTGACCGGCGCGATACCAGCGATCGTCGGATGTCTTGAACGTCAGCGGCACGTGCAGCTTCTCCGCGATCTGCTCGACGATTCCTTTGACATCGAAGAAATCGACGTCGCGTTTGCGATCGCCCCAGAACGTGCCGATCGAGCCGTACATGACGAACGCCGCGCCGTGATGTTCGCGATGACTGCCTTGATGGTAGGTCCGCCCGACTTCGAACAGCCCGCCGTCGCGCGTGCCGTACGACCGATTGAACGCTGCGACTTCGAGCAGTCCCGGCAACAGCGACAACCGCATCGACGCGATGTTCTCCGTCAGCGCGTTCGTGATCGTGATCGGCCGCTCATCCGACACGAGCGCATTGACCTCCGCATGAATGAACGAATACGTCACCGCCTCCGACAACCCGCAGCCCGCGAGGATGTCGCGCACCTGGTCTTCGGCATCGCCGATCGGGTTCTCGTGCGCATCGCCGGTCGTCAGCCGCGGCAGCGTCGCCGGCACGTTGTTCAATCCGAAGAAGCGCAGCACTTCTTCGACCAGATCCATCTCTTCGCCGATATCACCGCGCGATGTCGGCACGATGACGTCGAGATCGTCGCCCGCCATTTCTGCAGTGAATCCGAGCCGGCGGAAGAGCTCGAGCGCGTATCCGATGCCGACCGAGCCGCCCGACTGCTCGTGCAGCTTCGACGCGCGCAGTCGCAGGCGCTTCGGCGCGATCTCGCGCGCGATGACATCGATCAGTTCCTCGGCGGTTCCGCCCGCGAGCTCGAGAATCATCTTCGTCGCGAGCTCGATCACCGCCGGTCCGTCGTTCGGATCGACGCCGCGCTCGAAGCGATACGACGCATCCGTCTTCACGCCGAGGCGGCGCGCGGTGCGGCGAATGACCGACGGATTGAACGCCGCGCATTCGAGCAGGAGGTTCGTCGTCGTGCTGCGGATCTCGCTGTTGAAACCGCCGATGATGCCGCCGAGGCCGGTCGGGCCTTTCGCATCGGAGATCACGCAGGTGTCGGGATCGATCGCGCGCACGACGTTGTCGAGGCATTTGATCGATTCGCCCTTCTTGCCGGCGCGGACGATGATCGTCTGATCGGTGACGAGATCGAGGTCGTATGCGTGCATCGGATGTCCGAGGGCGAGCATCACGTAGTTCGTGACGTCGACGACGTTGCTGATCGGGCGAAGGCCGACGGCTTCGAGGCGTCGCGCGATGTGTGCGGGGGATGGCTTAATGGTGACGTTGCGGATCACGCGTGCGGTGAAGCGCGAGCACATTTCGGGGGCATCGATGCGGATGTGCGCGGAGGGGGACAAGCTGAGAGCTTGTCCTACACCGGTGTAGGGCAAGCTCTCAGCTTGTCGCCCCAATGCTCCTGCACTGGTGTACGACAAGCTCTCAGCTTGTCGCCCCAATGCCGCCGCGAGCTCCTTCGCCATGCCTGCGTGCGACATCGCATCGATGCGGTTCGTGGTGATCTCCGCGTCGACCACTGTGTCATCACCGTGCTTCTCGGTCGCTTCGATCGCGTGACCGATCTCCGTCATCCGCTCCATGAGCTGCTCGTCGGAGACTCCGGAGAGATCGACGTAATCGTTCAGCCAGTCGCGCGAGAGTTTCATGGGACGCGGATTGTAGCCGACAGAACGGCATCCGCGGCGTCGTGCGGATTCGTGCGCTTCTGGTAAACGTCATCGATCAGGCGCTCGTAATCGGTGGCCGCGATCGCGTGCTGCAGGAACTTCTCTTTCAGCTGCGTTTCGATGCGGATCCGCACGCGCTCCCGATTGCGCCGATCGAGCTCGCCCGACGCTTCCAGGTACTCGTAATGCTTGACGATTGCCGCGTCGAGCTCGTCGATTCCTTCGTTCTTCGACGCGACCGTCTTCACGATCGGCGGCACATAGTCGCCATGCTCTTCGACCAGCGACATCATCATCATCACTTCGGTGACGGTCTTGTCCGCGCCGGGACGATCCGCTTTGTTGACGACGAAAACGTCGCCGATCTCCATGATGCCGGCCTTGATCGCCTGGATGTCATCGCCCATGCCGGGCACGAGCACGACCGTGTTCGTCTGCACCGTGCGAATGACTTCCACTTCATCCTGGCCGACGCCGACCGTCTCCACGAGCACGATGTCGAATCCCGCGGCGTCGAGCAGATCGACCACATCGTTCGTCGCCTTCGCCAGTCCGCCGAGAAAGCCGCGCGTCGCCATCGAGCGGATGAAGACGCCGCGATCGGTGTAGAGCTCGGTCATGCGGATGCGATCGCCGAGAATCGCGCCGCCGGTGAACGGCGAAGTCGGATCGACGGCGATGATGCCGACGCGTTTGTTCTGCCTGCGGTAATGCTTCGCGAGTGATGCGACGAGCGTCGACTTCCCCGCGCCGGGCGAGCCGGTCACGCCGATGATGCGCGCGCGTCCGGTGTCTTTGTAGATGTCCGCCAGCAGCTTTGTGGCTTCGGGATTGTCGCGCTCGACGAGGCTCACCGCCTGCGCCAGTGCACGGTATTTGCCGGAGAGGATGCCGTCGCTGAGGTTCATCTCGCGTCGGCGAGGAGGCTTCTCGCGATCACCATCCGCTGGATCTCCGACGTTCCTTCGCCGATGGTCACGAGCTTCACATCGCGGTAGTACTTCTCGGCCGGGAACTCCTTGATGTAGCCGTAGCCGCCGAAGATCTGTACCCCTTTTTCGGTCGCGCGCACCGCAACCTCGGATGCATACAACTTCGCCATCGCGGAGAACTGCGTCACGCGCTCGCCTTCGTCCTTGACCGTTGCGGCGCGGTAGCAGAGCAGGCGCGCGGCATCGGTCTCCGTCGCCATGTCGGCGAGCATGAACTGGATCGCCTGGAACTCCGCGATCGCTTTGCCGAACGCGGTGCGCTGCTTCGCGTAATCGCGCGCCGCCTCGTACGCGCCGCGCGCGATGCCGACTGCCAGCGCGCCGATCGAGATGCGTCCGCCGTCGAGCACTTTCATCGCATCGATGAAGCCGTAGCCGATCTCGCCGAGGACGTTCGACGCCGGCACGCGGCAGTCTTCCATCACCAGCTCCGCGGTGTCGGAGACGCGCATGCCGAGCTTGTTCTCTTTCTTGCCGGGACGGATGCCGGGGCGATCCATCTCCACCGCGAAGGCCGTAATGCCGTGCTTCTGATCGCTCTTGTCCGTGACCACGAGAACGACCGAGATGTCCGCGTACGTCGCGTTGGTGATGAAATTCTTCGTGCCGTTCAGCACCCATTCGTCGCCGTCTTTGACCGCCGTCGTGCGCATGCCCGAGGCATCGCTGCCGGAGCCGGGCTCGGTCAGTCCCCACGCCGCGATCCACTCGCCCGACGTCAGTTTCGGCAGCCACTTCTTCTTCTGCTCGTCGTTGCCGGCGTGATAGATGTGGCCCGTGCCGAGCGAGTTGTGCGCGGCGACGGAGAGGGCGAAGCCGCTGTCGACGACGCCGAGCTCTTCGATGACGTTGACGTAATCGACGTAGGACAAACCTGCGCCGCCGTACTCCTCCGGGATCGTCACGCCGAGCATGCCGAGCTGGCCGGCGGCTTTGAACGTATCGACCGGAAAGTGCTGCGCTTCATCCCACTGCATCAGATGCGGTTTGATCTCGCTTTCCGCGAAATCGCGAACCATCTGTTTGATCTGTGTTTGTTCGTCGCTGAGATGGAAATCCATGTTGTTGCGGCTCCTCGAATTGGGGTCGCTCGGTAGGCGGCGCGCATTTTAGCAGATGGTCATCTGGCGTCCGGTTCAGCGTCTCCGTCGGTATGCGCATGCTCAAATTCGCGATTACCGTCCTGTTTCTGATCGTTTTCACCAGCACCTGCGGCGGAGGCGGCAACGACGTCACGGGAGTCAAAACGTCGTCGTGCGATTCGTCGTTCAACACCAGCTGGCACTGGACGTTCCAGACGTGCGCCAACGGCCTCCCCTCGGGCATCTCCCCGGGACAGCTGTCGACGACGAACGGATGCCGGCTCACGCTCGACGTCACGCCCGATGTGGTGAAGGCGTCCGGAGGGACCTACACGATGATCGTGGCGTTCGATCAGGGGACGGCGACAGTCGAACGGAAAGGCACGGTCTGCGATGCGATCGACAGCGGCAAGATCACGGAGCGGAACGGCCATGAATACGCGATTCAGTTCCGCGCCACGCCGACCGGCGGCAAATGCTGCGAGGGCGACTATTTCGCGAACATCTCGTTCTAAACTAATCGCATGAAGCGATTGGTCCTCGCCCTCTGCCTGCTCGTCGTCTCTCCCCTGCTGGTCGCGCAACAGAACGCGAAGCGGCTGCCGCAGAACGCGGCGCCGAAGAGCGGCTTCCGCACCGAGTTCCTGTCGGACCTCGATGACGTCCAGAAGAAAATCATGGACCTCGCGGCCGCGGTGCCGGCGGACAAGTACGCGTGGCGGCCGAACAAAGACGTCCGCTCGGTGAGCGAGGTCTACATGCACATCGCCGGCGGCAACTACTTCCTCGCCACGTTCCTCGGCGTGAAGCCGCCCGAGGACATGCCGAAGGATCTGGAGAAGATCACGGACAAGAAGGACGTGCTCGCCGCGCTGCAGAAATCGTTCGATCACATCCGCACGATCATGAAGAACACCACGGACGCCGATTTCGACAAAGCGGTGAAGCTGTTCGGCAATCCGACCACGCAGCGCGGCGTCTACGTGACGATGCTCAACCACCTGCACGAGCACCTCGGGCAGTCGATCGCGTATGCGCGGATGAACAACGTCACGCCGCCGTGGTCGAAGACGGAGTAGGCGCGAATCCTGTGTGTGGCCGCCGACCCGGCGGCCACTTTCGCCGCCGAGTCGGCGGCGCCACACACGTCTGCGAGCACGAGCTCATTTTGACCGGCGACGCGATCAGCGTTTCGATCGCGAGTAGCGCGTCGCGTACTCCGGCGCGCCGACCAGCGAGCGGTCATCGTTCAGCGGCGCACCCGGCGTCAGCGCGAGCGGGATCACGCCCGCCCAGATCGGCAGGTCGTAATCCTCGTCGTCGTCAACCGGCCCACCGGTGCGGACTTTCGCCGACGCTTCGCTGATCGGGATCGAGAGCAGGAGCGTCTGCTTCAGCTCCTTCTCGTTCGGCGGGCGGACGTCTTTCGATCGCCCGCGGCAGACGTGCTCGACGAGCGCATCGAGCGCGCGCAGTTTCTCCTCGCGATCCGTCACCTCGGACGCGATGCCGAAGACGACCACCGAGCGATAGTTCATCGAGTGATGAAACGCGGAGCGCGCCATGACCAGGCCGTCGAGCAGCGTCACGGTGACGCAGACCGGCACGCCGTTCTTCAGGTTGCGCAACAGACCGCTGGCATGCGCGCCGTGAAAGTAGAGGCGGTCGCCTTCGCGCCAGTGGATCGTCGGGATGACGACCGGATCGCCGTGCACGACGAAGCCTGCGTGGCAGATGAGCGCTTCGTCGAGGATGCGGTACACGCTCTCCGCGTCGTAGGCAGCGCGCTCCGGGAGACGGCGGACGGTGGTGCGGTCGGTTTGAAGGGTGCCGGTCATGATCGAGTCTCCCTTACGCGGGTATTGCCATTCGCTTCATTGTGCTAGTACAATCCTCATTCAGTGTTAGTACAAAACTACCTCAGCGGCGACAGCGCCGTCAACATCGCCCGTTCCATCGAGTCCGCCGTCGCCGGCGGGAAGATCGCCGGAGGCTCGCTGCTGCCGCCGGTGCGGGCCGCGGCGAAACATTTGAACGTGAGTCCGGCGACGGTCGCTGCGGCGTATCGCGTGCTCGGGCAGCGAGGCGTCGTGATCGCCGAGGGGCGGCGGGGGACGCGCGTACGCCACGCGCCGCCGATCGCGATGCCGGCCGCGGCGCCGCTGCCGTCGACGGTGCGCGATCTCGCCAGCGGCAATCCCGATCAGGAGCTCCTGCCGCCGATCCCGCACCTCGTTCACGAGCACCGGCTCTATCGCGACGACCTCAACGACCCTCGCCTGCTCGAGCTGGCGCGCGAACAGTTCGACGCTGACGGCGTGCCGGCGCAGCACATCGCGATCGTGAGCGGCGCGCTCGACGGCGTGGAGCGAGTCCTGCGCGAGCATCTCAAACCGGGCGATCGCGTCGCCGTCGAAGATCCGTGCTTCACCGGCGTGCTCGATCTGCTCAGCGCACTCGCACTGGTCGCGGTGCCGGTGACGATCGATGATGAAGGGCTCGAGCCGGATGCGTTGCGCCGCGTGCTGCGAACGAACATCGCCGCGCTGCTCGTCACCCCGCGCGCCCAGAATCCGACCGGCGCCGCGATCACGACCGCGCGGCAGCGCGCGCTGCGGGCCGTGCTGGCGAAGCATCCCGGCGTCCTGCTGATCGAGGACGATCACGCGGGGCCGGTCGCGGGCGTCGCGTACCGCACGCTCGCTGATCGCACGCGCGAGAAGTGGGCCGTCGTGCGCTCCGTGTCGAAGTCGCTCGGTCCCGATCTGCGCCTCGCGCTCGTCGCCGCCGACGCCCGCACCGTCGCCCGCGTCGAAGGCCGCCAGACCCTCGGCATCCGCTGGGTCAGCCACGTGCTGCAGCGGATCGTCGCCGCGATGTGGAGCGATCGCCGCGCGCAGCAACTGCTGAAACGCGCGAATGCGACGTATCTCGCTCGCCGCGATGCACTGCTGCACGAGCTGCGCGGCCGCGGCATCGAAGCACACGGCGAATCGGGACTCAACGTCTGGATCCCCGTTCGCGAAGAGACGCCGGTCGTGCAGGCGATGATGGCCGCAGGCTGGGCCGTGCAGGCCGGCGAGCGCTATCGCTTGACGACCGGGCCGGCGATTCGCATCACCATCGCGGCGCTGGAGCCGAACGACGCGGTGAAGGTGGCCGAGGATCTGGCAAACATCATGACGTCGCGCTCCCCCTCGTCATCCCGAGCGTAGTCGAGGGACCTGGGCGGGCGGTGGGCGCGATGTTTCGACCCACCGCCCTCCCAGGTCCCTCGACTACGCTCGGGATGACGACGATTACGCCGTCGCGAGCTCGCGC
Source organism: Thermoanaerobaculia bacterium (assembly GCA_035255945.1). Taxonomy (GTDB): domain Bacteria; phylum Acidobacteriota; class Thermoanaerobaculia; order Gp7-AA8; family Gp7-AA8; genus JAJPHC01. Next base: position 4,052 of record DATEZA010000081.1, on the reverse strand, counting down.
GCGAACATGCCGGGCGTATACGCCGTAATCCGTCCGGTGAACGCCGACGCCGCGACCGTCAGCGGCGACGCGAGCCATAGCTGACCGGGTCCGCTGCGTCCGCGGAAGTTGCGATTGATCGCGCTCACCGTCACCTGATCGGTCGTCTCCGAAACGCCCGGACCGCAGCCGATGCACGCGCCGCATCCCGGATTGAGCACCACCGCGCCGGCGCGCTGGAACGTGTCGACGAGTCCGTTGTCGCGCGCGAATTTCTCCACCGCCTGCGAGCCGAACTGCACGAAGAACTTCACTCCCTCGGCGACGCGCAATCCGTTGTCGACCGCCTCCTTCACCACCTGGTGGTAGAAGAGGAAGTCGTCGATCTTGCCCGCGGTGCACGAGCCGGCGTACGCGATGTCGATCTTCACATCGCCGATCTCGTCGATCATCGCGCCGTTCGTCGGATCGGATGCGACGCCGTGATCGGGATCGCCCGGATGCGCCACCATCGGCTCGATCTCCGACAGATTGATCACGTGCGTACCGCCCGCGTACTCCGCATCGGGATCGGGCGAGACGGCGCGCTCGCGCAGACGCGCGATGTCGACACCGGGCCGCATCGATGCGATCCACTCGTACGTCTTCTCGTCCGCTTCCACGATCGCGGTGCGCGCGGAGCACTCCGTCGCCATGTTCGCGAGCGTCGCGCGCTCGTCCAGCGACAGCGTGCGCAGTCCCGGTCCGGTGAACTCCATGATCCGGTCGAGCGTCGCCTGCGGCTTCGCGTACTGCAGCAGGATGTGCAGCATCACGTCCTTCGCCGTGACGTGCGGCTTCAGCCGGCCGATCAGCTCGAAGCGGATCGACTCCGACACTTCCACCATCGTGAAGCCGGAGTGCGCGAGGTTCGCGTACTCGGTCGAGCCGACGCCCCACGCCAGCGCGTTGTTCACGCCGCCCATGCACGTGTGCGAGTCGGTGGCCTGGATGAAATCGCCCGGATCGATGAACTCCTCGCGCGCGACTTCGTGGCAGATGCCGGGCGACACATTCCCTTTCGCCGAATAGTCGCGGCAATTCGTGTGCGACTGAAATCCGCGCTGCAGCTCGCGCAGCGTCTCGATCTTCGGCAGGAACGGCCGCATCTTCGTGACTTCGTCCGCGTAGATGAGGTGATCTTCGAAGATCGCGAACTTCTGCGGATTGATGATCTGGTACTCGGGGCCGTATTCGTCGCCGAGGAAGTAGTGGACCTGGGCGGTGGTGAACTCGTGCGTGTAGCCGCCGTCGACGTCGACGACGACCGAGTCGCCCGGTTTCACGTAATCGCCGCCGCGCAGATGCCGCGCGAGGATCTTCTCCCCCATCGTCATCGGACGCGGAGGCGTATCGGGCTGCGGCAGCGTGATCTCGCCGCGCTCGAGTGCTTTCGAGAACGGGAACAGTCCGCCCTCGGCGACGATCAGTTGCGAGATCGGATCGTATTTTTTGTAGAGCTCTTCGAGCGGCACGCCTTCGCCGTCCTGCAGGCGGATCAGCATGTCGTGATCGCCCATCAGCAGTCCCTGATTGATGTTGTTGCCGGCGTGAATCGGTGCGAACGAGGCAGCGATCGCGATGCGGATGCCGCTGAAGACTTCCGACTGCGTCGCCTGCTCGCGCGAGCTGCCGACGCCTTTGCGCATGCCGCTGACGATCACTTCGAAATTGCCGTTGCGCAATGCGTCGGTCGGCACGACGCGCTCGCCGTTGACGATCAGTCCGGCGTACGCATTGCGCGCGATGTCTTCCGGTTTGTAGTCGAAGCAGACCCAGGCCGGCGTCATCACGTCGGTGTTGATGTCGTCCATCAGGTCTTCGAGACGCAGATCCTTCATCTGCAGATCGAGCTCGCCGCGCAGCTGCGCGCGGATCAGCTCGGGATCTTTGGTGAGGAAGAGGACGCGTTTGCCGGGAGTGAGGGTGATGACGGAAGGAGGCTTCATCGTGTTTGAAAACGTATCACTTTTCGCGCTTCATCCCTTGCCGCGCCCGGATGACGAAATGCAGCGGACACCCAACCAGCCCCAGCGCTTCGCGGAACTGATTGTCGAGATAGCGCCGATACGAAAAATGGAGCGGCTCATCCACATTCGAGAACAACGCGAACGTCGGCGGTGCGGGACGCAGCTGCGTGCAGTAGTAGAAGCGGCGCGGGCGTCCTTTGATCGCCGGCGGCTGATGCTGCCGCACGGCGCGCTCGAGGATCTGATTGAGCTCTGACGTGCGGAAGCGCCGGCGATAGCCATCGACGATCCCATCGACGCGCGGAAAGATTTTTTCGACGCGGCGGCCGCTCTTCGCGGAGATGAACTCGAGCGGCGCGTACTGCAGGAACTTGAGACGGAAGCGGACCATCTCCTCGAACTTCTTGGCGTCGTCCTGCGAGTGCTCGGCGGCGTCCCACTTGTTGACGAGGATCAGCGCGGCCTTGCCGGCTTCATCGGCGTAGCCCGCAACCGTCGCATCCTGCCCCGTCACGCCGTCGATCGCATCGATGATGACGAGCACGATCTCCGCGCGCTCGATCGCCTTGCGCGCGGAGATCACCGCGAGCTTCTCTGCTTCGTCGGTGGTCTTGCCTTTGCGGCGAATACCGGCCGTGTCGATGATCAGATAACGCTTGCCGTTGCGCTCGATCTCCGAATCGATCGCATCGCGCGTCGTGCCGGAGATCGGCGAGACGACGGCGCGCTCTTCGTTGAGCAGCCGATTCAGCAGCGACGATTTGCCAACATTCGGGCGCCCAATGATCGCCACCCGGACCGGCGCATCCGGTGTGGCGCCGGCGACCTCGCCGGCGTCGTCCCCCAAGGCCGGACCGACACAGAATTCGATCGCATCGATCAGCTCATCCATCCCTTCGCCGTGCTCGGCCGACAGCGGCATCACGCGCCCGAGGCCGAGCTCGTAAAACTCCGGCGCCGATTCTGCCGCGTCCTTGCGATCGGTCTTGTTGACGACCAGCACGGTCTTATCCGCGACCGGGCGCAGCTGCTCGGCGATGTCACGATCCTCCGCCAGCACTCCCGCCGCGCCGTCGACGACGAACAGGATGAAATCCGCATCTTCGAGCGCGCGCTCGGCCTGCGCCTTGATCTCGTCTGCGTATGCCGACATCGGCGACTCGCCGTATTCGAGTCCGCCCGTGTCGGTGAGCTCGTAACGGCGGCCGTCATCGAGCGTGACGATGTCGCTCAGCCGATCGCGCGTCATGCCCGGCATGTCGTGTGTCAGCGCGCGGCGTTTCCCCGCGAGCCGGTTGAAGAGCGTCGACTTTCCGACGTTGGGGCGCCCCACGATCACTATTTTTTTCATCAGAACAGGAACCCGTACATCGGAATGAATTGCGATGCGACCCAGAGCAGCAGCGCGCCCATCACCGTGTTGAAGAAATTCAGCACGCCGTTCGGGATCTCGCCGCCGTGTTTGCGATTCCAGTTGCCGGCGAGACTCTCCGCGTATGACCCGAGAAATGCGCAGATGGTGATGACGATGATCGTGCGGCTGCGATTGATGACCACCCCGCCGATGAAGCCCGGCCGGAAATGGTGCACCGTCGCGGCGACGCCGGTGATCGCCACGATGGCCGCGGCGACGATACCGGCGAGCGTCCCTTCGATCGACAGCGCGCCTTCCGTCCCCGGCTCGACGCGCTTGAATGTCGTCGCGAGAAACGCGCGGCGGCCGAAGAGCTGGCCGATCTCCGAGCCGGTCGTGTCACACGCGGCGGTGGCGAGCGACGCGATGCCCATCATCAAAGGAAGGAGCAGGAAGCCGCGCCAGACCGCGATCGCGCATAACGCCGCGACGCCGACGTTGGCGATCGCATGCGCCGCGCCCCGTCGTCCGCCCCCTTCCTGCGCGAGTCCGGCCTTCGCTTTGCGGCGGAAGCCGAGCTTCGTGACCGTCGTGCCGATGATGAAGAACGCGAGCAGCGGCAGATAGAGCGCGCTGCCGCCGCCGATGACGATGATCGTGCCGAGGATCCAGCCGGTGATCAGGCCGGAGAGGTTCACGCCGCGCAGCAG
>DATEZA010000080.1:0-5115 GCA_035255945.1 Thermoanaerobaculia bacterium | reverse complement strand
CTTCATCAATCTTTTCAACTACCTCGACCGGCAGCTGCTCCCCGCCGTTCTCGAATCGATCAAGCACGACCTCGGCTTCAGCGATTCGCAGCTCGGCGCGATCGCCGGCGCCTTCGTCATCGTCTACACAATTACGTCTCCCGTGTTCGGAAGTTTGGGGGACCGCAAAAAACGTCCGCCGCTGATCGCGCTCGGCGTCGGGATCTGGAGCCTGGCCACCGCACTCGGCGGACTGGCGCGCGGATTCGGGACGATGTTCACCGCGCGCTCGATGGTCGGCGTCGGCGAAGCGGCGTACGCCACGATCGCACCGCCGATGATCTCGGATCACTATCCGATCGAGAAGCGGGGCCGCGCGTTCGCCGTGTTTTTCTGCGCGATTCCGCTCGGCTCGGCGCTCGGCTACATCGCCGGCGGCAAGCTCGATCAGCTCTTCGGCTGGCGTGCGGCGTTCTTCATCGCCGGAGCTCCGGGACTCCTTTTCGCCCTCCTGACGCTTCGCGTGAAGGACGCTCCGCGCGGCCAGTACGATCCGCCCGAGCAGGAGAAGACGCGCGCGCCGCTCAGCGCGTATCTGCACCTCACGCGTAACTCGCAGTACATGCTCGCGTGCCTCGGCTACGCGGCGTACACGTTCGCCCTCGGCGGACTCGCGGTCTGGACGCCGACATTCATGGAGCGCGTGCGCGGGATGTCGCGCGCCGATGCAACGGTGACGTTCGGATTGATCGTCGTCTTCACCGGATTCGCCGGCACGTTCCTCGGCGGCTGGCTCGGCGATTACTACCTGAAGGTGTCGAAGAATTCGTATCTCTGGGTCTGCGGAATCTCGTCGCTGCTCGGCGCGCCGATGGCGTGGGTCGCGTTCACGCATGCGAACAAAACGGTCTACATGACGGCGATCGTGATCGCGGAGATTCTCGTCTTCGCATCGACGGGCCCGATCAACTCCGCGATCGTGAATCTCGTCTCGCCGATGGAACGCGCAAGCGCCGTCGCGTTGTCGATCTTCATGATGCACATCCTCGGCGATGTGCCATCGCCGCCGCTGATCGGATATCTCTCCGACCGGCACGGACTGGCGAACGCGTTCCTGATCGTGCCGGTGGCGATTTTCATCTCTGGCGTGATCTGGGTGATCGCGGCTTGTCGCCGTGTGTCGCAATGACACGTCGATTCGTCACCGCGATCGTCCGCCTGATCATACGGATCTTCTTCCGCCGCATCGAGCTGGTCGGACTGGAGCACGTGCCCGAGCGCGGCGGCGTGATTTTCGCGGTCAATCATCCGAACGGTCTGATCGATCCGCTGTTTCTCCTGAGCTTCGTGCCGCGGCCGATCTCGTTTCTGGCGAAAGCGCCGCTGTTCCGCTATCCGCTCATCGGCTTCGTCACGCGCGCCTTCGAATCGATTCCGGTTTATCGCAAGCAGGACAACGTCAAAGGCACGAATGCCGAGACCTTCACGCGTGCGCGCACGCTGCTCGCGCGCGGCGGCAGCATCGCGATTTTTCCGGAAGGGACGACGCACAGCGATCCGCAATTGAAGGAATTGAAAACCGGCGCCGCGCGGATCGCGCTCGGATGCGGATGCGAAGAAGTGATCGTGCCGACCGGGATTTATTACACGGCGAAAACGACGTTTCGCAGTTCCGCGCTGGTGGTGTTCGGCGAGCCGATCGTCGTAGCGCCTGCGGCTCCCGGCGATGACGGCGAGCCGCCAATCGAGCGGGTCGACGAATTGACCGGTGCAATTGAACGAGGGTTGTCCGAGGTGACGTTGCAGGCCGATTCGCATGCGGCGCTGGAGCTCATCGCACGCGGCGAGGACATCTTCTCCGGCGACGACGAATCGCTGGCGAACGAATTCGAATTGCGGCGGCGCTTCGTTGCGGGCTACCACTACCTGCGCGAGCACGATCCCGCGCGCCTCGCGGAGCTCGAGTCGATGATCCGCAACATCGAAGCGCAGGAGGTGCCGGCGCGGGTGACGGTGCCGCAGGTGATCGCCGCGATCGTGCTGCTGCCGGCCGCGATCCTCGGCGTGATCGCGAACTATCCGACATACCGCCTGGTCGGCTTTCTCGCGAAGCGATTGACCGCGGAAGACGAGATCGTCGCCACGATCAAGTTCATCGCCTCGGCGACATTGTTTCCGATCACGTGGATCGCGCTCGGGCTGACTCACCCGTGGTTCGTGATCGCCGCGCCGCTGAGTGCGTACATCGCGCTGCGCGTGTTCGAAGTGCTCGGCGATGCGGTGCGCCGCGCCCGGCCGATGCCGGCAGGGCGCGACGTGATCCGGCAGAAGATCATTGAGGTTGCGGCGGCGTTGCAGCTTTGATGAACGCGCTCAGATCCGTCTTCAGCTTCCCGTGCGCGTGGCGGTCCATGTACATCATGTGGCCGCCTTCGTAGAACCCCATCGACACGTTCCGGCGGATCTCCGGCTCGAACTACGCGCGGGCGAAGGTGTACTTCGTCGCGGCGAACGGCGTGGCGAGATCGTAGTAGCCGTTCGCGACGTAGACGTGCAGGTACTGGTTCTCGGTCATCGCATCGCGCAGCGTTTCGCTCACGTCGAGATAGCGGTTCTCGTATTTGTCGTACGACCACGGCCGCACGCGCGAGGTGAGGATCTCGTACGGCAGATCGCTCTCGAATTTCAGCTCGCGGCGGACGTAGTCATTGAACACCGCGGTGAACGCGCCGTGCACCGCCGAATACGACGGATCGGACTCATTGCGCTCGCCGGCCGCGTCGCGATCGATGCCGATGAAGCGTCCGTCGTAACGGCCGACGGTGCGCCGCCTGTCGCGCAGCAGCTCCTTGTCGAACCGATCGATGCGGATGCGGTTGTTCGACTCCGCGACGTACTCCGGACGCAGCCCCGTGTAGCGCGCGACCTTCTGCGTGATCTCGTTCTTCTCCGCATCGGTCAGAGCATCGCCGCGCATCAACGCGCTCGCATACGGTCCGATCGCGAACTGCTCCGCCTCGGACGTCACATCCGCAATCGACTTCGACTGCAGATCCGCCGGCAGCTTGTGGTGATACCAGGCGATCGCGGTGTACGTCGGCAGAAACAGCTCGTACGGCAGATCGTTGCCGGTCTCGAAGCGCGCGGTCTGGAAGTTGAGAATCGACGAGATCAGGATGATGCCGTTCGGAAAAATGCCGTGGTCCTGCAGCCATCCGGAGAGGCCCGCGGCGCGCGTCGTGCCGTAGCTCTCGCCGGCGAGGAACTTCGGCGAGCTCCAGCGGTTGTTGCGCGTCGTCCAGAGGCGGATGAACTCGCCCACCGAATCGAGATCGCCTTCGAAGCCGTGATACTTCGTGTCCTCCTTCACCGGAATCGCGCGGCTGTAGCCGGTGGTGATCGGATCGATGAACACGAGATCGGTGACGTCGAGGATCGTCGCTTCGTTGTCGACGAGATGCGACGGCGGCGGCGCGGCGTGCCCTTCGTCATCGCCGTACGCGACGCGCTTCGGACCGAGACAGCCCATGTGCAGCCAGACGGAAGACGAGCCGGGGCCGCCGTTGAACGAGAAGGTGACCGGACGCTTCGCCGCGTCGGCGCCGTCGCGCGTGTAGGCCACGAAGAAGACGCTCGCTTTCGGATTGCCGTCTTCGTCCTTCATCACCATCGTGCCGGCGCGCGCCGTGTAGTTGATCGTGTCGGCGCCGATCTTGATCGAGTGCGTCGTCGTCGAGATGTTGTCTTTCGATTCCTTCGGCGCCGGCTCTTTCTTTTCCTCGGCTGCGAAGAGCGCCGTTGCACACACCATCAGTAACGCTGCGAAAACTCGTTTCAAATCAGTTCTCCTTACCGAACCGCGACTTGCGCACGTGCGTAGCCGCTCGTATTCGACAGTTGATCGACCACGCCGACCGACAGCATGTGCGTGCCGCCGTTCATCGACAGGTCGAACGTGAGAATCAGCGGACGCCTGCGCAGCTCCGCTTCCTTCGCCGCCGGGACGCGCACCTCTTTCACGATCCGCGTGACGTTCGACATCGAGCCGTCGTCATCGCCGACCGCGACGAAGACGCTGAAGCCGCCGGCGAGATCGTTGCCGTCCGGCAGCAGCGTGATGTTCGACGGAATCGACACCGCGAGCGGCACGAGCCAGCGATTGTGCTTCTGCTTCTTCGGCTCGCCGGCGCGGATCGCGATGTCGAGATCGCTCTTCGCCTGGTGATAGATGTTCGAGACCACCCTGTCGTTCAGCTCTTCGTCCTGCGTGCGTGCGAGATACGTTCGCCGCGAACGGACGCGATACTCCGGGTGGTCCTTCACCTTCACCGCGACGTTGCGCGTTTTCTTCGGCGACTCCTGCTGGCGGTAGCCGAGGGAGTAGTAGCTCTCGAGATCGTGGGCGACGGTCTCCATCGCCACGTCGAAGTTCGACGTGTGCGTGAGCGCCATGCCGCCGGTGATCCGGGCGACGGCCTGAAATGCCGACGCGGTGTTGTCGTACTGGATGAATGCCGACTGCGCGTCGGGCATCTCGCCGTCGGCGGCATTCGACATTTCCGATCGGTCATCGGCGCCGTCGACCATGTACATCGTCACGCCGTTCGCGTTCGCCGTCTTGGCCATGTCTTCGATGGAGAACGTCATCGTCTCGGAGCCGCCGCCGCCGATCGAGCTCGGATGCATGCGCGGAAGGTATGGAAAAAAGAGGTTGTCGGCGTAGACGAAGAGCTCGTAGCCGGGATGCTGCGGCAGCGCGGAGCCGGCGTAGATCATCACCTTCTTGCCATCCAGTCCGGCGAGCATGTTGAGCATCACCTTCGTCGAGCCGACGAGGTGCTTCTCCACCATCACCGCCTCTTCGGTGTGCGCGCGCACCGTGCCGAGACACTGGCCGTACCAGCCGGTGTAGTTGTGGTCCGTACGCGCGTTGTCGAGGAACTGCTGGCAGCGGTAGCGGACCCTTTCGACGTCCGATGCGAAGGTCAGTCCGCTGGCGGTCCCTTCGACGCGCTTCATCGCCGCGCGCAACGCTTCGACATCGGTGGTGAACGGCTGCTCGATCTTCAAGCGGCGGGACCAGATTACGAGCGAGGCTTCATCGCCGGGACGGAGGAGCTTGTCGAGCGAGCGCTC
>DATEZA010000079.1:0-18854 GCA_035255945.1 Thermoanaerobaculia bacterium | reverse complement strand
GCGGGGAGAAGGTGCCCGAAGGGCGGATGAGGGGCTTTCACCGAGCGCCCATAACCCCACGCAGCAGGTGATACTCCAACTCATGCGGCGCCAGCGGCTCCGGCAAGTGATCGAGTGACGCGAGCATCACCTCATCCACTTCCTCCTCCTGCAACGTCAGCGCGGACAAATCCACATCGCGCTCCACGATGAACAGCTCGTGCTCCTCGCGATCGATGTACATCCCGTCGCGCAGCACGCTCTCTTCGCGCGCCACGCCGAACCGCCGCAGCTCGTTCGCTTCGATGCGCAACCCGAGCTCTTCGAACGTCTCGCGCACCGCCGCCTCGGCCGGCCGCTCGCCCGCCGACACATGTCCCGCCGCCGACACATCCCAGTAGCCCGGCCAGTTCTCCTTCTGCGCCGAGCGCTTCTGCACGAGGGCGCGTCCGTCGGGTGTGATGATCCAGACATGCGCTGCGACGTGCCAGTCGCCGTCGCGATGAATCTCCGCCTTCGTCTTGATCGGACCGTGCATCACCGTGATCCACTCCGGCGCGTCGTCGCGCAGCGCGCGCTCGTACGCGGCGATCGCGTCATCGGAGAACAGCGCAAAGATCACGCGCTCGACCTTCGCCGCGCGCGCTGCACGCACCGCAATCGCTGCCGCTGGATCGAGCGGAAAACCGTATGTGCCGCAACTGATCGCCGGCAGCGCGATCGATCGCACACCGTTTTCCTCCGCCAGCCGGAACGCCTCGCGATACGCGCTCGCGAGCGCCCACGCTTCGTGTCCGAGGGCGCGATACGACGGGCCGACGGCATGGATCACGAATTTCGCGGGGAGGTTGAAGCCGGGCGTGATCGCCGCGAATCCTGCATTGCGGTTCCCCGCGGCGGCCATCGCCTGCGCCAGCTCCGGCCCTGCGGCATTCACGATCGCCATCCCTACCGCACCGCCCGGTTTCAGGTCCGGGTTCGCCGCATTCACGATCGCATCGACGGCCAGCGTCGTGATGTCGCCCCGGAAAAGTTCGATGACTGGAGCCATGGTGCGATAATTTTCAACTGCTTGAGCCTCACCAAAAAATTTCTCTTCTGGCTCCTGGTGCCGCCGGTCGTGGCGCTGCTCCTCGCATTTCTGTTTCTCGCCCAGGTCATCCAGCTGACGGCATCCGCGGCCGCGATCATCATCGTGCTGCTGCTCGTGCTCTACGGCGGCGGCGCGGCGGCGATGTATTTCCTCATCGAGCCGCAGCTCGCAGCCGTCGAAAACGCGATCGACGGACGGGGCGATCTTTCGCACACACTCTCCGACGCACAAGGGCGCACCACGCGTGTCGCCGTCATGCTCTGGACCGCCGGCACGATCGTCTTCGCCATCCTCGGCACGCTCTTCGTCATGCGCACGGGCCTCGGCTTCAGCTACTTCTTCGTCGCCGGCCTGATCGCATCGTTTCCCGCCATCGCGTGGGCCTACGCTGCATCGAAGCAGCTCCTGCTCGCCACCGTTCCGCCCGGAAAATCGGTTCGCTACATCGGCTCGCGCATCTCCCTCGGACGCAAGATCGCCATCGTCTTCATCGGCTCGCTCCTCGTCGCGGCCGCCGTGCTGATCCAGCTGATCTCGTCGAAAGTCTCGACCACGCTCGAAGGTCTCGCCATCGCGTCATCGGCCGACCGCTTCACGCGCCTCTACGACAGCGCGAACCTGATGGCGAAGGTCGATGCGAAAGATCTCGACACGCTCAAGTCGTACATCCCGGACGAATTCTCGCTGCACGTCATCGATCCGAACGGCAACGTCGCGAGCACCAAGGATCCGCTCACGCCGGACGAAATCGCCGCGATCCGCCGCATCAAGACCGGCGACAGCCTGTCGTTCATCTCGCCGCACGTCTGCCGTTTCGCCGAACTGAAGAACGGCTCGATCTTCATCCTGGCGATCCCGTGGACTCCGTACAGCAAGATCCCGCTGCAGATCACGACGTACACGACGGTGATCGTCGGCCTGACCATGCTCGCGTTCATCGTCGCGGCGTGGACGCTCGCGCGCGATGTCGGCGAGCCGATCCGCCAGCTCAGCGAGCTCGCGCAGCAGATGGCCGCCGGCAATTTCGAGTCGAGCTCGCGCATCTTTGCCGATGACGAGATCGGCGCCCTCGCCGAAAACTTCGAAGAGACGCGCGGCACATTGCGGCGGCTCCTCGGACGCGTCGGCGGCAGCGGCACCACGATCACCGAAGGGGTGCGCGTCATCACCGGCGGCACCGACTCGCTGCTGCAGCGCTCGCAGGAGCAGTCCGATCTGACCGAGAACGCATCGCTCGCCGTCGAGAACGTGCGCGCCGGCATCAGCAGCGTGCTGCAGGCCGCGGACGGCGTCAGCGACCTGACGCAGGACGCATCCAGCCGCGCGCTGCAGCTGCAGGCGTCGGCGGAGGAAGTCGCGCGCTCGATGGATTACCTCTTCCAGTCGGTCGAAAAGACGTCGTCATCGACGACGGAGATGAATGCATCGATGGGCGAGATGTCGGGACGCACCGATGTCCTCGCAGGCATCGGCGACGAAGTGCTCTCGTTCGTCGCGGAGATGGACTCCACCGTCGCCGAGCTGCGGTCGAGCGCGATGTCGACCGCCGAGATCTCGCGCCAGGTGCGCGAAGACGCGGAAGCGGGCGGCGCCGCAGTCAATCGAACAGTGCAGGGCATCACGCTGACGTGGGACCTGACGAACAGCACGGCGCGCGTGCTCGACGATCTGCAGGCCAGCGTCGGCTCGATCACGCAGATCCTCAGCGTCATCGAAGAGATCACGAACCGGACGAACCTCCTGGCGCTCAACGCGGCGATCATCGCGGCGCAGGCGGGCGAGCACGGCGCCGGATTCACCGTCGTCGCCGACGAGATCCGCGAGCTCGCCGAGCGCACCCGCGGCTCGACGAAAGAGATCAGCGAGATCATCAAGGCCGTGCAGAGCGGCTCGCGGCAGGCCGTGGCGAAGATGAAGGAAGGCGTGTCGCGCGTCGAAGAGAACGTGCAGCTCGCCGACGAAGCGGCGGCATCGCTGCAGAAGATCACCGGCAGCGCGACGAAGTCGTTCGAGATGGCGACGAAGATCGCCGGCGCGCTCGACGATCAGGCGAAGGCCTCGCGGCATCTGCACGAAGTCACCTCGCGCATGTCCGATCACATCGCGGAGATCAACCGCGCCACGCGCGAGCAGGCGCGCGGCACGCAGATGCTCGCGCAGGAATCGGAGCGCGTGCGCGAGATCGCCGCGCAGGTGAAGAGCGCGACCGACGAGCAGTCGCAGGCCGGCCGCGGCATCACGACGGCGCTGGAGAAGATCGCCGAGGATGCGCGAGCAATGCGCGATCTGCTCGAGCGGCAGCTGCACGAGACCGACCGCATCGCCGACGCGTCCCGCATGATGCTCGACATCGCGCAGGAGAACGACGCCATCGCGCGCGAGTTCAACCGGACGGTACAGAACCTCGTGCAGAGCGGAAAAGACTTCGAGAGCGAAGTGTCGCGCTTCCGCGTCTAATCACAGCGCGCGAAGCGCCACATCAATTCTCAATTCTTCATTTTGAATTCTGCATTCTGCATTCATCCAACAATCGCGTTTCTGCCATGCGCGTTGGATGAATGCAGAATTCAAAATCAATTCTTCATTCTGAATCATTCTGAATTCTGCGTTCTGCGTTCATCCCGCAATCGCGTTTCTGCCGTGCGCGCCGGATGAATGCAGAATTCAAAATGAAAAATTCAGAATGAAGAATTAAGGTGGCGCTCCGCGCACGCAGTGGCTATACACAACCTGCCCTAAGTGGTCATTGCCTCATCACCACTCCCGTCCCACAATCATTCCGCCGGCAACCGCGCGCCTGACTGTCCGAACGCGTACCGCCAGCCGTCCGGCATCCGGACGTAGGTGTCACTGAACCAGACGCGATAGGCGAACGGCGCTCCCTGATCCGTCCCCTTCGCGGATAGCAACGCAGTAACGACCGCGGTATCGCCGTAAACGCGCACGGTCTGATTCGTGTCGCGCTGGTGCTCGTAAACGATATGGCCGCTGCGCGCTTCATCGAGCAGGTCCTTCTTCGTGAAGACCTTTCCGCTGCCGATGACCAGCACGAAGTCGTCGGCAAGGATGCGATCCATCGCCGCGGCGTCGTTCTTTTCGACGGCGGCCTGGTACTGCGTGTCGAGCGAGGCGATGGTTTGTTCCGTAGTCATGGCGGTCAGCTCCTTCTTTTTTGCGGACCCGTACAGGCCGGTCAGCGATGCCTTGGCGAGGACGTGGTCGTGGATCACGACGCGCAGCTTGCGCCACGTCATCGGCGTGCCGGCGTCGTCGATCGACGGCAGATCGATCGCGTAAACGGTGAAGCGGTATTTGTGCGGCGGACCCTCGGGCGGACACGGTCCGCCGTAGCTGCGCTTCAGGAAATCGTTCCAGGCGTGGTGCTCGGGATGTTCGGCGCCGGCGTTCTCCGGCAGACCGGTCGCCGTGCCCGGGATGTCGTACATGCACCAGTGGATGAAGCCGTCGCCGAGGCGCGCTTCGTAGTCGTCGAGGAGCACGACGAAGCCCTGCGTGTTCGCCGGTGCGTTCGACCACTGCAATGCCGGCGATCGATTCGGTCCGGAGCAATCGAGTCCGTTGAGCACCGTCGTCTCCGGCAGCGATTCGCCTTCGCGGAACGCCGGACTGGTAAGCGTGAAATTGGATTTCGCCGGCGGAACGGTTGCGTGCGCGCAACCGATCGCCAACACCGCAATAAATGCAAAGACCGCGTTTCTCATGTGCGGCATTCTGCTCGCGGGCAGATGGCCGCCGCTATCAAGGACTTTCGATGAATCCACGTACGAAACTTCTCGATCTTCCCGCCGCTCTCGTCGAGGACGTCCATCGCGACGAAGCGAGCGACGGCTTCAGTCCCGACTTCCAGATCGCGCTGCCGTATCGCGGACTGTTTCTCTGGCAGGTCGGCGACGACGAGATCGTCGGCGATCCGAATCAGGTCCTGTTCGTCAGAGGCGGCGAGCCATATCGCTTGCAGACGCGCGGATTCGCTGAGCTGATCATTACGCCCGATCGCGAAGTGCTTTCGGAGCTTGCCATCCCGCAGCATCCGCTGTTCCGCCGCCGCGCGTGGCGCGCGAATCCGGAGCTGCAGAGCTTCCGCACGCGCTTCCTGCATTGGGCGCGCTCCGCCGATCCCGATCCGCTGCAGGCCGAGGAAATCGTCCTCGGGTTGATCCGCTCCGCGATGCAATCGGATGTCGATCGCGAGACGCCGTGTGCCGCGACCACCGCGCGCCTCATCCGCCGCACGAAGGAAATCCTGCAGTCGCAGTTGTCGAAGCGCATTCTGCTGACCGATGTCGCGCGCGCCGTCGGCGCATCGCCGGCGTATCTGACCGATCTCTTCACGCGCGTCGAAGGACTCTCGCTGCATCAGTACCTGACGCAGCTGCGGCTCGCGCATGCACTCGTCGAGCTCCCGCACACGAACGACCTCACCACCCTCGCCCTCGACCTCGGCTTCTCCAGCCACAGCCACTTCACGTACGCGTTCCGCCGCGGCTTCGGCTGCACGCCGTCGCAGTTCCGCGAGAGCACCCGCGCGTCACCAGCAATTCTCCCGGTACGCGCGGCAGAGCAGCCTGCGCACCTCGTCGTCGACATCGGTAGTTGACATCAATCCGAGCTGCACCGGCATCGCTTCGTACGTGCGCGAGGGCAGGAGGCGTCCGCCGCCGCGCACGCCCTCCAGGCGCAGCGCGACATCGACACGCCAGCGCGTGGTCGTGTGAATGCGCGCGAACGTGCGCCGCGGCGTGACCAGCGACACGTACGTCTTGCGCGGCTGGATCACGATGTTGCCGCATTCTTTCGCGGCGTCGATGACGAGCTCGTAAATCCGCCGCAGGTGCGGACGGTTCGCGTACTGGCGCTCGATCAATTCCTCTTCCGGATCGGGATAGCTGAGGCGCTCGGCGTTCATGCCGCGATCATCGCAAGGCGACGCGGCGGCGCGCTGTCAGAAAGTTTCGGTCGTTCCGGGCGCGGGCGTGACACGAATCAAAAGGGTCTGGTGTGGCGCCGGCGACCTCGCCGGCGGATCCGCCGCCGAGTCGGCGGCGCCACACACGATCGACCCTGAAGAACGCCGCGCTGATCGGCGGGTGATTGGGTCGGGGCCGTATTGACGGCCCCAACCCGGGGCGATTACGCGTTGACGGCTTTCTTGACGTTCTTCACGAACTTCTGGATGTTGTCCGCCGAATCCTCGGCGAAGTTCTTCACATCCTTCTGGAGCTTCTTGCCCGGCTTCGGAGCATACAGAAGAGCCACTGCCGCGCCGATGAGTGCACCGGCGACGAATGTGAAGCTGTAATTGGCAACGCGCGTTTCTTTCTTACGGGTAAACATGTACTGACCTCCATACAAAATTAAAGGCGCGGAATCTACACCAAATCGATGATGCTTGTCACGTCAGCGTGTGGCGCTCCGTGGTGCAGATCCACAGCGAGTCGCCCTGTTCGATGCGCATCTCGGGTGAGACGCGCGTGACCGTCGATCCGTTTCGCTCGATTGCGAGAATCGATCCGCCGTCTCGCGAGCGCAATTCGAGCTCATCCATGCGCTGACCGGTGTACGGATCGCCCGCCACTTTGAACGCGCGGCGGTGCTCTTCACGCGGACGCTTCGTGCGGCCGAGGAGGCGGGCGGAGAGCATCTCGCCGGAGATGTCGGAGATGGAGAGCGCGAAGTCGGCGCCGGCGCGATGGATGTTCTCCACGTTGCGCGCGTGATTCACGCGAGCGATCACCGTCACGTCGGGAACGGCATCGCGCGCGATCACAGTCGCGAAGAGCGTCGAGTCGTCGCTGTTGAGCGCGAGGATCACCGCGCGCGAATCGGAGAGGCCCGCGCGATCGAGCACCCACGGATCGAGCACGTCGCCGACGAACACGTCCGGTCCTTCCACTCTGTCGATGACGCGCACCTCTTCACCCGCGTCGGTCAGCAGCTCGTGCACCTTGCGTCCGACCTCGCCGAATCCGGCCATCAGATACGGCCCGGTCTGACGCAGATACTTCGCGCCGATCAGCTTCGCCGCGGCTTCGAGCGCGTCTTTGTCGCCGATGATCTCGAGCACCGAGCCGGGCTCGATCCGCGTGCCGGCGTTGCAGTTCGATTCGAGACGGCTGCGGTTCCAGACGCCTGCGACGATCGCCCCGCTGATCTCGCCGATGCGCGACTCCGCGAGCGTCTTCCCGGCGATGGGACTGGTCGCGGTGACGCGGATCTCGCGCCGTTCCACGCCGCCGATTTGTTCCACGCCCGGCACGCGCGGACTGATGCGATCGCTCGCATGCGCGGCGAGTGCGGCGGCGACGATGTGCCGCGGCGTGTACGCAGCGGTCGCGCCGGCGAGCTCCATCGCCTTGCGGTGATTCGGATCTTCGACGAACGTGTAGATCTCGCGCGAGAAGCCGCTCTGCCGCGCGCGCAGGATCAGCGCGGCGTTCTCTTCATCGCGTCCGTTCGCGACGATCGCGCGCGCGTGCTCCGCGCGGCACGCCTGCAGCATCTCCTCTTCGATCGGACTGAAAACGACGCGCAGTCCGCGATCCATCACGCCGCGCGCGGCTGCTTCTTCGGTGTCCACGACGAGCGTCGGAATGTCGAGCGATGCAAGCCGCTGCAGAAGCGTTTCGACCGCGGGACCGAAGCGATAGACGATGATGTGCTCGGAGATGTGCCGGTCCGCTTCGCGCGGCACGCGTTGTTCGAATCGCGCCGCGAGGTACGGCAGGATGAAGCCGGCGAGCAGCAGCGGAATCAGCACCATCCCCGCGACCTGCACGAAGATCACGAGCGTGACCATCAGCGGGTGACTCCAGTGATTGTCGGAGCCGTAGCCGGTGGTGCTGAGTGTTTCGGTGGCCCATTCGAAGCTCTCGAGGAAGGTGCGGTGTTTCCCTTCGAGCTGCGCCATGCCGATGTCGTACAGCAGCGCGACGGCGACCAGAAACGCGATCAGTGCCGCGACGAGAATTACGAAACGGCGGCGGCGCATGATTCATTGTAGGGTGCGCGTGGGCGCGCGGGTCCGGCGGAATCACCTCACTCCCGCGAACCCACGAGCCCACACACCCATGAATCTCCTCTGCACCGTGCGCGATTGCCGCGCGCCGCTCGCCATCGACGCACGGCGCGCGGTCTGCGAGCGCGGACACTCGTTCGACATCGCGCGCAGCGGCTACCTCAATCTGTTGCAGCCGCAGGACCGGCGCTCGCGTGTTCCGGGTGATTCGCCCGAGGCGGCGGCGGCGCGGCGACGGTTTCTCGATCGCGGATTCGTGCAGCCGATTCGCGATGCGATCGTCGCGTTCATGCAGCCGGTCCGCGGTCCCGTGCTCGATGCCGGTTGTGGCGAGGGTTATCACCTCGGCAGCATCGACGCGGATGAACGGCACGGCGTCGACATCTCCGTCGCGGCGATCGACGAAGCGGCGAAGCGGTATCCGTCGTGTCACTGGATCGTCGCGAATGCCGATCGATTTCTGCCGTACGCCGATGCGTCGTTCGCGATCGTCATGTCGATCACCGCGCGATTGAATCCGCCGGAGTTCCGGCGCGTGCTGCGCGATGACGGGCGCTTAGTGATTGCGATTCCCGGCGCGGACGATCTCGTCGAGCTGCGCGGCATGACGCGCGATCGCGTGTCGCGCACGGTCGAGATGTTCGCGGAGCACTTCACGCTGGCGCGACACGAGCACGTGCGGCATGTCGTCGAGCTGGACGAGAGTGCGGTGGAGGACCTGCTGAAAACAACGTACCGGCGCGTGAAAGTGCGCGCCGGTACGGTGACGATGTCGCGGGATTTGCTGCTGTTCGAGGGGACGGGCGGCGCGCCACCAGCCGCCCAGGTCCCTCGACTACGCTCGGGATGACGATGGCCTCACGGCCGCAGGTAATGGCACGTGTAGCCGGTCGGATAGCGCTGCAGGTAGTCCTGGTGATAATCCTCGGCGGGCCAGAAATCCGTCGCATCGGCGATCTCTGTCGCGATCGGCCGCGGCCACTTGCCCGATTCGTTCACTTCATTTTTCACACGCTCCGCAACCTCGCGTTGCGCGGCGTCGTGCACGAAGATGGCGGAGCGGTACTGCGTGCCGATGTCGTTGCCCTGACGATTTGCGGTCGTCGGATCGTGCAGGCGGAAGAAGAACCGCAGGATCTCTTCGTAGCTGATGCGCTCCGGATCGAACTCGATCTCGATCGATTCCGCGTGCCCGGTCCGCCCCGTCTTCACGTCTTCGTAGCGCGGCTTCGCCAGCGTGCCGCCGGTGTAGCCGACGGTCGTGTCGATGACGCCCGGCAGCTTACGGATCAGCTCCTCGACGCCCCAGAAGCAGCCGCCCGCCAATGTCGCTGTTTCGGTCACTTCTTGTTTCCTTCGAAGAGCTTCTTGTACTGGCCGTAGCCGGCCGCTTCGAGCTTGTCGACGGGGATGAAGCGCAGCGACGCGGAGTTCATGCAGTAGCGCTGGCCGGTCGGCGCGGGACCGTCATCGAAGAGGTGTCCGAGATGCGAGTCGGCGTGTTTGGAACGAACCTCGGTGCGGACCATGAAGAGCGTGCGATCCGATTTCGTCACGACATTCGACGACTCCAGCGGCTTGGTGAAGCTCGGCCAGCCGGTGCCGCTCTCGAACTTGTCGAGTGAGCTGAAGAGCGGCTCGCCGGAGACGACATCGACGTAGATGCCGGCCTGGTGATTGTTCCAGTACTCGTTCTGGAACGGCGGCTCGGTGCCTTCGTGCTGCGTGACCTCGTACTGCAGCGGCGTCAGACGCTTGCGCAGCTCGGCGTCGTTCGGTTTGGTCGAAGTGGTCATTGATCCTCCCTTTTGCGGCTGAGCGAAACAGGCGACCACGAACACCAGGGTGGCGATCGTGGCGATGATGGCGATCAGGGTCTTCGTTTTCATGCTCTTCGAAACCTCCGGTTGCGGATTGAAAGTCCGCAAGATCGGGGTCAAAGATCACAAGAGGATCACGATTCGATCAAATGCCGGGAGACTGAAAACGGAGAGACTGAGCTCAGTTCTCTCAGTCTCTCTGTGTCGTCAGTATCTTCCCCGCCCGCGCAGATAGTCGCGGTCGCGATCGGGGTGCTCCCACCGGTCCCAGCGGTCGCGGTCGCGCTCACGCTCCCGATCGTAGTCGCGGTCGCGATAGCCGGCGTCGTAGCCGCGCTGAAAGAACTCACGCTCGCGGTCGCTCGCGAAGCGCTCCTCGAAGCGATCGGGATTCCAGCGATACGCCCAGCGCGAATCGGCTGAGTTATGGCGATACGCATCGGACTGATAACGGTCGCGGTACTCACGATCCGGGTTTGGCATCTCGCGCTCCGGATCGTAGCCGCCGATGAACGACTCGTGATCTCGTCGCCTAAACATAGGTTCACCTCCTTCGTATATGTGAGTGCAAGACCCATGTCCCGAATCCGAACTGCCGCGCTTCCTTCCATCCGCATCGCCGTGCTGATGGCGATGTGGTTTTCGCTCTTCGCGTATGCGGGGCGGCCTCTGCTGGTTGCCGCGCATCTCGCCGGCGTCAGCCGTGCCGCCGCATGGGGCGGACTCTTCCTCGTGTCGCTGCTCCCATTGCTCGCATTGCGGCGCCGGCCGCTGCCGCAATTCGCCGGCTACGCGACGCTCGGCATCTTCTCCATGCTGCTGATCGTCGTGCTGTGCAGCGACGTGCTGCGCCTGTCGTGGTGGTTCGCGCGTGCATCACTCGATGCGCGCACGCTGACGTACGGGACTCTCGGCGCGGCCGCGCTGCTGTCGATCGTCGGACTGCTGCAGGCGCGCTGTCCCGGCGTGAAGCGCGTGCGGATCGCGATCCGCGATCTGCCGCCGGAGCTCGACGGCTACACGATCGCGCAGTGGAGCGACGTGCACGTCGGCCCGACGATCCAGCGCCGCTTCGTCTCGCGGCTGGTCGAGCAGACGAATGCGCTGCATGCGGATGCGATCGCCATCACCGGCGATCTGATCGACGGTCCGCTCGCCGAGCTTCGCGAGCAGGTGCAGCCGCTGCGCGACCTCCGCGCCAAAGACGGCGTCTTCTACGTAACCGGCAATCACGAGTACTACTGGCGCGCCGATGACTGGATCCCCGAGCTCGAGCGCCTCGGCCTCACGTTCCTCGAGAACCGCCACGAAGTCGTGCGGCCGGGACTGGTCATCGCCGGCGTGACCGATCCGGTCTCGCATCGATCCGATGCACACGCGGCGCTCGCGAATGCGCCGCGCGATGCGGTGAAAGTGCTCCTCGCGCATCGTCCGCAGGCGGCGGAACTGGCGAGCCAGCTCGATGTCGATCTCCAGCTCTCCGGACATACGCACGGCGGGCAGTTTTTCCCGTTCAACCTGCTGATCCGCGCCTTCCAGCCGGTCGTCGCGGGCCTGCACCGCATCGGAAAAACGTGGCTCTACGTGAGCCGCGGCACCGGCTACTGGGGACCGCCCTCGCGCCTCGGCGTGCGCGGCGAAATCACCTTGCTCGAGCTGCGCACCGCATAAGATTCAACGAGTGCGCCGGTCACTCATCCTCGTACTTGCGGCCATCGTGCGCCTCAGCACGTGGACGAAAGTCTTCACCGCCGGCCGCACCTTCATCGACGGACCCGACGGCTACTACCACCTGCGCCGCGCGTTCCTCGCGATGCAGCACTGGCCGCGCGTCCCGCTGACCGATTCCTTCATGAGCGTCCCGAGCGGCGCGCCGATCAGCTGGCCGCCGCTGTTCGATGGCCTGCTCGCCACGCTCGCCATGCCGTGGCGCTCCTCGCCCTTCATCGCCCTCGAGCGCATCGGCGCCTTGCTCCCGCCAATCCTCGGCGTGCTGCAGGTCGCACTGATCATGGTGCTGACGGAGAAGCTCTCGACGCGCCGCGCTGCGCTCGCAGCTGGATTCGTCGCGGCGCTTCTGCCGGGCATCGTTCGTTACACGCTCGTCGGCGCACTCGATCACGATCCGTTCTTCGAATGCGCGCTGCTCCTTGCGCTGATCGGCATCGCCTTCGATCGCATCGACGCCACTGCCGCCGGCCTCACCCTCGCAGTCCTCGGCTGGACCGGCTCGATCGTCGGCATCTTCATCGTGCTCGTCGCTGCATGCGTGCGGAAAACGGGACGCACGCTCTACTTCGCCAGCATGATCGCCGCCGCGATCGCATTGCCGTTCGTCGTGATGTCCCCCTGGCCCGGCGCGACCTTCGAAGGACTCTCCTGGCTGCACGAGACCGCCCTGCTGTTCGCTGCGCTTTGGAGCGCGGGCGTCCCGCCCGCAGTGCTCGGGCGTCCTCGCCCGGGCACGGCCCCGTCGTCGAGCGAGACGCTCGCCGACTGCGGACGAGACGTCCGCGCTCCTGCTGCGATCCCAGCCATCGCGCTCATCGCGCTGCTGCCGATCGCAATCGTCCCGTTCGTGCGCGGATTCTTCTACGCCGTCGGCAACGCAACGATCGAGCGCGGCGTGGCCGAGACGCAGCCGCTGCTCTTCCTGTTCGGCAAATTCAATCTCTGGCCGGCACTGATCCGATTCGGATTCCTGCCCCTGCTCGCGCTGGTAATCGTGCGCAAACGCGAGCACGCGCTGGTCACCGCGTGGGTCGCGGTCACGTTCGGACTCGCGCTGATGCATTCACGCTTTTCGTATTCGGCGGCGGGCGCGCTGGCGGTGGCGGGCGGGATCGCCATCGATCAACTTTGGGGACAAGCAAGAGTGCTTGTCCTACACGCTGTCGCGTTTGCGCCGATGCTCGTCGCTTATGTGCCGGTGCCGGGATTCGAGGGGTTCAATTTTTATGAGCGTGTGAATCCGTACATCGCGAGCAGCGCGCCGGCGGCGTGCGATTTTCTGCGGCGATGTGAGCCACCGGATCCGGCATTGCGCGATGCGAACAAACAACCGGTGTGGAGCGTGATGGCGCCGTGGTACCACGGACACTGGATCATGTGGTCGGGCCAGCGCGCGACAGTCATCAATCCGATGCTCTCCGTCGGCCAGCCTGCGTTCGATGACGGCATGCGTTTCTACGTCGAGCCGGATGAATCGAAAGCGATCGAGATCCTCAAACGCCATCGCGTGCGCTACGTGCTCGTCGTTCCCGATCTGCGCGATCTCGCGAGCGACGCCGCGATGATCGGCGCGAAACCGCCGCGCGATCTTCGCACGGCGATGCACATCGTCCCGGTACGCCTCGCCTTCCTCGGACCGGCCGCGGCGAAAGCCTACGGCGACGTCTATCCGGCGCTGCCGTTCGTCGAAGTCTGGCGCTCGTCTGTGATGCGCATCTACAAATTCGATCCGCGCTGATCCGTACAATGCGGGCATGCGCCGCCTGCTCGCATTGCTCGCCCTCGCTCTCTTTTCCGCCCAGACCGTCGAGACGCCCCCCGCCACCGAAAGCGGCCGCGTGATCCGGCAGCTCGTCGAAGACTCGCGGATGGAGGAGCTGCGCTGGCCCGACTTCAGCGACTACCGCCGCCACATGCGCAACCTCTACGCGCCGCTCGGCTACACGTTCCTCTGGACGGCCAACGGTCAGCCGAAGCCGCAGACGCGCACCGTGATCGCGCTCTTCGAAGCGGCCGACGCGAAAGGCATCAACAGCGTCGACTACGACGGCTCGCGCTGGCAGCAGCGCCTGGCGATGTTTCCGACGAAGGACGAGACCGCGCTCGCCCGCTTCGACGTCGCGATGAGCATCACGATGATGCGCTACATCTCCGACCTGCACATCGGCCGCATCAATCCGCGCAACGTCCGCTTCGATCTCGACATCGAAACGAAGAAGTACTACCTGCCGAAGCTCCTCACCGACATCGCGCAATCGCCCGACGGTCTGGCCATCCTCAACCAGATCGAGCCGCACTACGACGAGTACCTCCGCCTGATGAATGCGCTCGCCGCGTACAGGCAGATGGCCGCCGATGCAAAGGACGAGAAGCCGCTGCCGGTCGCGAAAGTGAAGCCGGGCGAGCCCTACGCCGCGCTGCCGCAGCTCACGAAAATGCTCACCCGCTTCGGCGACTTAACAACTCAACCACCCAACAACTCAACAACCACGTACTCCGACCCCCTCGTCTCCGCCGTCAAACACTTCCAATCCCGCCACGGCCTCGAGCCCGACGGCATCCTCAGCGAGAAAACGTTCCGCGCGTTGAACGCCCCGCTCGGACGCCGCGTCCGCCAGATCCAGCTCGCGCTCGAGCGCTGGCGCTGGGCGCCGGGCGAGTTCGAGCACAACCCGATCGTCGTCAACATCCCGGAGTTCCGCCTGCACGCATGGGACGACACCACGGGACACACCGCGAAGACGATGAACGTCGTCGTCGGCCAGACCGTGTTGCATCAGACGCCGGTCTTCGCGGGCGACATGCGCTACATCGTCTTCCGTCCGACGTGGAGCGTGCCGCCGACGATTCAGCGCGCGGAGATCGTGCCGCACATCGAGAAGGACCCGAACTATCTCGCAAAGAACAACTACGAGATCGTCGACGACGAAGGGAAGTCGATCGGCTCGACGGTCGACAAGGGCACGCTCGCGCGGCTGCGCACGTGCGACCTGCAGGTACGGCAGAAGCCCGGTCCCTCGAACGCGCTCGGTCTGGTGAAGTTCATCTTTCCCAATCAGAACAACGTCTACCTGCACTCCACCCCGTCGCAGGCGCTCTTCTCCCGCGCGAAACGCGACTTCAGCCACGGATGCATCCGCGTCGAAGATCCGGTCGGCCTCGCCGCATGGGCCTTGCGCGAACAGCCGGAGTGGACGACGGAGCGCATCAAGGGCGCGATGGAGAAAGGCGATTCGAAGACGGTGGTGCTGAAGACGCCGATCCCGGTGATGATCATCTACACGACCGCCGTCGTGCGCGACGACGGCACGGTCGATTTCTACGACGACATTTACGGACACGACGCCACGCTGGAGAACGCGCTCGCCGCCGGCTACCCCTACCCGGCGTAACCGTCATCCCGAGCGTAGTCGAGGGACCTGGGCGGGCGGGAGGCACGCTCATCGAGTCCCCCATTCCCCCGGGTCCCTCGACTACGCTCGGGATGACGGCAGGATGCGACGCATCTACACTCGCCAAATGCAGACCTACGGCTGGCGCAACCGCAGCGACGTCGTTCGCGAGGTGCTCATCGGCATCGGAGTCGGCGTCGCGATCTCGCTGATCGAGAGCGGCGGCACGCGGGAGTTCCCGCCCGCGCACACCTTCATCCGCAACTCGTTTCTTGGCGTGCTGATCATGCTCTTCACGCGCGGCGGCGAGACGCTCTTCAGCCCGCGTATCGCGCGCAGCACGTATCCGTCGACGTTCCGCACCCTCATCTACATGGTCGGCGGCTGGCTCGGCTACATCGCCGGTCTCGGCGGCATCTTTCTCGCCACCTCCGGCCTCGATCGCGACGAATTCCGCCTCAGCTATCACTTCATCTACTCGCTTTTCGCCTGCGCGTTCCTCTCCATCTGCATCGGCTTCATCACGCACTACAACCGGCAGCGCAACGACCGCATGAAAGCGATCGAGTTCGCGGAGAAAGAGCTGGAGATCGCGCGCCAGATGCAGCAGCGGCTCCTCCCGCCGCCGCTCATCGAGCACGACGGCTTCCGCGTCATCGCGCGCACGCAACCAGCCCGTATCGTCGGCGGCGATTTCTACGACGTCGTCCGCCTCGGCGACGGCGCGCACGGCGTGATCATCGCGGACGTCAGCGGCAAAGGGATCGCCGCCAGTCTGCTGATGGCATCGTGCAAGGCGATGATTCCGCTGCTCGCGGCCACCGGCAGCGTCGCCGACGTGATGCACGCGCTCAACGCGAACCTCTGCGAGCAGCTCGGCAAGCGCGAGTTCGTCGCCATGCTCTTCGCACGCTTCGACTCCGCTACGGGCGAGCTCGAGCTCGTGAACGCAGGCATGCCCGACCCGTACATCATCGGCAGCGGCGCACCGCGCGAGATCCTCTTCACCGGCGATCGATTCCCCCTCGGCGTCCGCCGCGACATGCGCTACGAGCCGTCACGCGCGGCGCTCGCCCCGGGCGAACGGCTGCTGCTGATCAGCGACGGATTCCCCGAAGCGATGGCGGGCGAAGAGCCGGTGGGATACGACCGAATGGAATTGATGCTGCATCAATTTGATACAGTGGATGAGTTGATTAGTTCACTTGCTGCGATTCCGAATATCCGCATCGACGACGACCTCACGGTCGTGACGCTGGAGCGGCGCGGGTGATCCGTCGCGCGCTGCTCGCACTCGTTCTCCTTTCGGGCTGCGCGCACAACCTGCCGGTGGTGTTCGTTCACGGCAACGGCGCGAATGCGAATCAGTGGCGCGCGCAGGCCGCGCATCTGCAGGCAACGCGGCAGGCGATCGCGTTCGATCTGCCGGGGATGGGCTCAGCTCCTCCGGCGAGCGATTACTCCGTTGCATCGAACGCGGAAGCCATCGGCAGAGTCGCCGATGCGCATCAGCTGAAGCGATTCGTGCTCGTCGCGCACAGCTACGGCGGCGCGCCGGCCGCGTATTACGCGAGCAAGCATCCCGAGCGCGTCGCGGGGTTGATCCTCGTCGACTCGGCGTGGAACGTGAAAATCGATGACGCGGTGGCGAAGCGCTTCGCCGATGCGCTGCGCAAGGACGAAGACAAAGTCCTGCACGCCTGGTTCGGTCCGATCCTCGAGCATTCGTCGCCCGAAGTGCGGAAGGAAGTGCTCGATGATGCGAAGGCGACCAATGTCGAGGTGTTCATCACGACGCTCGACGGACTGCGCTTCATCGACATGAAGGCGCTGCTCGATGCGTATCCCGGACCGAAGTTCGCCATCGCCGCGGCGGACATCGAGAAACCGTCGTCGCTTCACAATCAATATCCCTCGATCCCGGTGAAGAAAATCCCGGGCGCGGGCCACTGGCTGATGCTCGACAAACCGCACGACGTGAATCGCGCCCTCGACGAATTTCTCACCGCAATCCCCTAGGAGCGCGGGCCTCCGGCCCGCAGTCGTCGAGCGTCCCGCTCGACGACTACCCGCGCCCACCGATCTCGTCCGCCACCCCGATCACCCCCTCCACCACCCGCGCCGTCCGTTCGTAATCGAGCGTCTCCGGCGTGTCGCTCGGCCGGTGGTAATGCGGATTGCGGAACGGCGCCGTGTCGGTGACCATCAACGCCGGCCAGCCGAATTGCCAGAACGACCATTGATCCGACCAGCCCACTTCATCGATCGCTTCCGGCATCGCCGCGCCTTCGCTCGGAAACTTCGCGTGCCTGCGAAACGCTCCGACGCATTCGCGCACCAGCGCGCCTGAGTGGGTGTTGCCGGCGAATCCGATGAAGTCGCCGGTCGACGGAAAGAACGGCGCGAGCAACGGCGGATAGACCTGCGAGCCCGGCCGCGGGTCGTAGTAGCCGATCGATTCGATGCTCAGCATCGCCGCGATCGTTTCGCCGCGGTCGTGACAGCGCTTCGCATACGCATAGCTCCCCATCGTCTCGCTCTTGAAGTTCGGCGGCTCCTCGGCCACGAAGAACACGAATCGCATCGACAAGCGAGGGCGCCTGCCCGCACATCGCCGCGCGCTCGCAAGCACGCCCGCGACGCCGCTCGCGTTGTCATCCGCGCCGGGCGATTCATCGACCGTGTCGTAATGCGCGCCGATGACCACGATCTCTTTCGACGTGCCGCGCACTTCGACTTCGATGTTGTCGCCCTGACTCGTGTGCTGCCGCGCCGGTGTGTATCCCGCCGCGATCAACTCGCGCTCGATGTAATTCGCCGGCTGCACGAGCGTCTCCGGCACGCTGCGCGGCGCGCCCGCACACAACGCCGCCACATCGCGGCGCAGCTCCTCCGCCAGCGCACGCTGCGCGGCGGTCAGCGGAGGAAGTGCTCCGCTCCAGGAACTGCCCGGCATCCCGAGAAACGGAAGCTTCAACGCTCCTACCGCTTCGTCGAGCGCGCGATCATTCCAAATCCGAGGACGATCGCGGCGGCGCCGGCGGCGAGCCAGGCGCGATTGTTCGCCGCACGTTTGCCCGCCGTCCGCTTCTCCGTGTAGAACTTCGCATCCACTTTGTGCAGAGCGCGCTGCACGTTCGGGACTTCCAGAACTTTCCCCACAACCCACACCGCAAGCGGCGGAATCATCCGCTGGATCACATCGTGACTGCGGGGTTTCGTCCCAGGTTTCATTGCAGGCCCTCCAGCTTCAACGGCAGCGGTTGATCGGGCGGCGCGGTGAATCCGATTTCGCTCCAGCCATCGCCCGTGGTGTTGTCGACCGACGATCCGTACGCGATCCACGTGTTCGTGCGCAGCGGCGTCGAGATATTTTGAACGTTGACCTGCAGGTTCGCCAGCGGCACGCCGACGAGCGACGTCTGCACCATCGAGAACGGCGGCACCGTGACGATCACCGACTGCGGCGAAGCTCCTGACGACGCGGCCGTGATCTGGAACTGCTGCTCGTTCGTCTGATCGAGATTGACGAGGCCGACATTCAATCGATAGCGATCGTCGCGGCGCAGGCCGAGGAGTGAGAGGTTTGCGCTGTTGATGCTCGAGACGGGGATCGAGGGGAACGACTGCGAGACTGTGCCTGTCGAGACTCCGGGCTGATTCGACCAGATGCGCGACGTGGCGAAGAGCAGCGCGCTGTTGTCCGTCGTGCGCGACGCCGTGAGGCCGGTGATCAGGATCGATCCGAGCCCCGATTGCTGCAGCACGCTCGTCACGAAATCTTCGGAGACGATGCCGCTCAG
>DATEZA010000078.1:0-5584 GCA_035255945.1 Thermoanaerobaculia bacterium | reverse complement strand
GGCGTGCAGGTGATGACGGAGGACGAGTTTCTGGCGATGGTGGGGGAGTGAGGTAGACGTCCTCGATCATCACGTTAACGTCCTATGAGATCGATCCGGAGATGGCCGACGCAATGGTCGAGACGTTCAAACCCGAGTCTTGAGCGGCCATCCCCGTGCATCCCGCTGGAGTGCGGCGGCCATGCCGCCGCTGTAGTTGGCCAACGGCGGCCATGCCGCCGTGTGCGACGCGGCATGGCCACGTCGCGGAGAGTCAGCGGCGGCATGGCCGCCGCACTCCGGCATCGCCCGTGCTCGATGCGAATCATCCGCGCACCGGCGGGGAGATCACGTCGTCGTTCCTGATGAGTGGTGTCCCGTTTACGCGAAGATCCTGAAGAAGAAACAGCGCTGGAGTGCGGCGGCCATGCCGCCGCTGTAGTTGGCCAACGGCGGCCATGCCGCCGTGTGCGACGTGGCATGGCCACGTCGCGGAGAGTCAGCGGCGGCATGGCCGCCGCACTCCGGCACAGCCCGTGCTCGATGCGAATCATCCGCACTCCGCCGGCGGTCGCGCGGATCACTTCCACGCGTACACATCCACATTGGCCCGCGCGCGCAGCTGCGCGGTCCACTTTTCGATCTCGCCCTGCAGGCGCTCCGACTTGAGCAGCGTGCGGATCTCGTCGCTCACCTGCGCGAGCGGCGGGATGGGCAGGCCGCGCTGGCGGCGCTGTTCGGACCACGGGCCGCGGTAGTACGTCTCGATCTCCTCGTTCGGGATGAACACCAGCGGCGAGAAGCGCTCCTGGATGTACGCCTCCACCTGCAGCTGTCGTTTCACCAGCGCGCGGACTTCATCCATCGTCAGCTCGACCGACTGCACCGCTGCCGCGAATTCCGCGGGCGAGCTGAAGCGGTTGCTGATCTCCGTCAGCCGCGCCTCGATCGAATCCTTCGGGATGTCCTGCGCGCCGAAGCGCTCCACGTCGCGATAGCGCAGCGCCTGCGCGATCAGTGCCTCCAGCACGTCGTGCCGGTAGTCATCGTCGGTGCGGCTGATCGCGCGCGGGAAGAAGCGGATCGCGACCATCTGATTCACTTCGCTCAGCGTTATCACCTGGCGATCGATCACCGCCGAGATCCGGTCGACTGTTGCGGCGAACAGAACAGCAGGCAAAATGAGCGCTAACGATCGTGAAATCATCATCTTGACACTCTCGTTTCGAGAGTGCTAACTGCAAGCAACGACATGGTACACACGAACCCAGAAGAGCTCGACAGCCGCGCACGCGACGTCCTGCGGGAGATCATCCTGCAATACGTTGCCACAGGCGAGCCGATCAGTTCCCGCTCCCTGTCCAAATGCGGACGCTTCCAGCTCTCCCCCGCAAGTCTGCGCAACGTCATGGCCGACCTCGAGGACCTCGGCTATCTCGCACAGCCGCACACCTCCGCAGGTCGCGTGCCTACCGACCGCGGCTACCGCTTCTTCATCGATCACCTGATGAAGTCGCGGACGATCTCGCAGCGCGAGCGCGAAGCGATCGACGAAGAGGTCGCGCACGCCAGTGAGATCGAGCAGATGCTCCACCTCGCGTCGAGCGTCATCTCGAAATTGTCCGATCAGGTCGGCGTCGTCTTCATGCCGACGCTGTTGCAGTTCGCGATTCGCAGCATGGACTTCGTGCTCGTCGCCGAGACGAAGATCATGTGCATCATTGTCGGGACCAACGGCGTCGTCGTGAACAAGCTGATCGACACGCGCCAGCCGTTCACGCGCGAAGAGCTGGAGAAAATCGGCCGCTACATCACCACCGAGTTCTACGGCCTCACGCTCGACGTCATCCGCCGCCGTCTCATGCGCATGACGGAGCACGAGCGCGCGCAGCACGACCAGATGCTGCAGAAGACCATCACCCTCGGCATTGAAGCGGTCAACGACGTCACGCCGGTCGAGCACGAGCTGTTCGTCGAAGGCGCCGCGTCGATCCTCACCAAGCCGGAATTCTCCGACGCCAACTCGCTGCGCAAGACCTTTCTCGCGCTGCAGGAGAAGGAGCGGCTGGTCGAGATCCTGAATACGTTTTTAACCGAGGATGGGCTGCAGATCCTCATCGGCTCGGAAAGCGACTTCACTCAGGTGCACAACTTCAGTATTGTCGCGCGCCGGTACGGCTCGAACGCTGCACCGCTCGGCATGGTCGGCATCATCGGGCCGATGCGGATGGAGTACGCGCGCATGGCGCCGCTCGTCGATTACCTCGGACGCGCGCTCACTCGCAAGATCGAAGAACAGGAGCAGGAAAGCTGATGGACGACAACACGCCCAAAGCGGGTGAAGAAGATGACAGCTACGTGATCGAGGACACCGGCAGCTCGATCGAGGAGATCGAGCGGGAGATGCACGAAGCCGCCGAGGAGGCAGCGCAGGCGACGGAGGCTTCGGATGAAGCGGCCGCCGCGTCGAAGGACCTGCGCGAGCAGAACCGCCTCCTTCAGGATCGCGTGCTCCGCACACTTGCGGACTTCGAGAACTTCCGGAAACGCAGCGAGCGGGAGAAGCAGGACTTCTTCAAGTACGCACTGGCGGGAACGATCAAAGACATCCTTCCGGTTCTCGACAACTTCGACCGCGCGCTCGAGCACGCGGAACAAGGCGACGAGTTCCACAAAGGCGTGCTGCTGATCTACAAGCAGCTGTTCGACGTGCTGCAGCGGAACGGCCTGAAGATCATCGACGAATCGGGCGTCCGTTTCGATCCGAACATCCATGAAGCGGTCGTGCGCGAGGAAGACGCCTCCGTGCCGAATCACACCATCACGGGGGTGTTGCAGAGAGGCTATTTCCTGCACGACCGGCTGCTGCGTCCGGCACTGGTGAAGGTCGCGGTAGGCGGACCCGAGGAGTAACCAATGGCAACGTCATCCCGAGCGTAGTCGAGGGACCTGGGGTGGGTGAGTGGCGCGCCGCCCGCCACCCCCCAGGTCCCTCGACTACGCTCGGGATGACGAAGTACCCTGAAAACACATCATGCCCAAAATTATTGGAATCGATCTCGGGACGACAAACTCCTGCGTCGCGGTCGTCGATGTGACGACGCCGCAGGTCATCCCGAATCGCGAAGGGAGCCGCACCACGCCGTCGGTCGTCGGGTTCACTGAAGACGGCGAGCGGCTCGTCGGACAGATCGCCAAGCGGCAGGCGATCACCAATCCGTACAACACCGTCTTCGCCATCAAGCGCCTGATCGGACGCAAGTACGCCTCCGAGGAATCGGAGAAAGCGAAGCAGGTCCTGCCGTACACCATCGTTTCCGCGCCGAACGGCGACGTGAAGGTGAAGATCCGCGATCGCGAATACTCGCCCGAAGAGGTCTCCGCGTTCGTCCTCACCGAGATCAAATCGTTCGCCGAAGAGTTCCTCGGCGAGGCGGTGACCGAAGCAATCATCACCGTCCCGGCGTACTTCAACGATTCGCAGCGTCAGGCGACGCGCGACGCCGGCAAGATCGCGGGACTCGACGTCCTGCGCATCATCAACGAGCCGACCGCCGCCGCACTCGCGTACGGACTCGATCACAAAGCGAATCAGCTCATCGCCGTCTACGACCTCGGCGGCGGCACGTTCGATATCTCGATCCTCAAGCTCGAAGACGGACTCTTCGAAGTCCTCTCCACCTCCGGCGACACCTATCTCGGCGGCGAAGACTTCGACAAGCGGGTCATGGACTGGATGATCGAAACGTTCCAGCGCGACACCGGCATCGATCTGCGCGACGACCGCATGGCCTTGCAGCGACTCAAAGAAGCCGCGGAGCGCACCAAGTGCGAGCTCTCGATGGCGGAGGAGTCGCGCATCACGCTGCCGTTCATCAGCGCGGATGCGTCGGGACCGAAGCACCTCAATGCCGTCCTCACGCGCAGAGAGTTCGAGAGGATGGTCGACGACCTCATTCAGCGCACCATCGATCCGGTCAACGACGCGCTGAAGCAGGCGCGCCTCACACCGGAGAAGATCGATGAAGTCGTGCTCGTCGGCGGCCAGACGCGCATGCCGAAAGTCATCGAGGCGGTGAAGAAAGTCTTCGGCAAGGAGCCGAACCGCAACATCAATCCGGATGAAGTGGTCGCCGTCGGCGCCGCGATTCAGGGCGGCATCCTGCGCGGCGACATCAAGGACATGGTGCTGCTCGATGTCACGCCGCTCTCCCTCGGCATCGAGACGCACGGCGGCCTCTTCACCAAACTCATCGAGCGCAACTCGACGATTCCGACGAAGAACTCGCTCATCTTCACCACGGTTGCGGACAACCAGAGCAAAGTGCAGGTGCACGTGCTGCAGGGCGAGCGCGAGTTCGCGCGCGAGAACAAGGACCTCGGCAAGTTCGACCTGGTTGGCATTCCTCCCGCGCCGCGCGGCGTGCCGCAGATCGAAGTGATTTTCGCCATCGATTCGAACGGCATCGTCAACGTGACCGCGCGCGATCAGGCGACCGGTCAATCGACCGGCGTGCAGATCAATCCGGCCGGCGGTCTGACCAAAGACGAGATCGATCGCATCATCAACGAAGCCTCGGAGATGCAGCGCACCGACACCGCGCGCCGCGAGCTGCGCATGCTGCAGAACAAGCTCGAGGGAATGATTTACACCAACGACAAAGTGTTCAAGGAATTCGGCAAGCTGCTGAACGAGGACGATCGCAACCGCGTCGGCAAGATCCTCGGCCGCGCCAAAGAAGTGGCGGGCGAGGAAGACAAGCAGCGGATCAACGATGCGATCTTCGAGCTGCAGGCCGCTTCGCGCATCCTCACCAGTGTCATGCTTTACAACCCGCTGAAGTCGACCGCTCCAAGCAATGAGTCGGCGAGTCCCAGCGTGCCGAGTGAAAAGTAATTGATGGCCACCACAGAAAAACGCGACTACTACGAAGTGCTCGGTGTGCAACGCAGCGCATCGATCGACGACATCAAGAAGGCGTATCGCCGCATGGCGGTGCAGTACCACCCGGACAAGAATCCGGGCGATTCGACCGCCGAGGAGAAGTTCAAGGAAGCGGCGGAAGCGTACGGAGTGCTGAGCGACGAGGAGAAGCGCGCGCGCTACGACCGCTACGGCCACCAGGGCATGAGCGGGATGGGCGGCTTCGATCCGAATCAGTTCGCCGACTTCGGCGACATCCTCGGAGACCTTTTCGGTTTCGGCGATTTCTTCGGAACCGGACGGCGTCGCGGGACGCGCGCGGCGCGCGGAGCCGATCTGCGCTACGACCTCACGCTGTCGTTCGAAGACGCCGTGTTCGGCAAGGAAGTCACGCTCGACATTCCGCGCGTCGCGACCTGTCAGACGTGCAGCGGCACCGGCGCGAAGCCGGGCACGCAGCCGGTGACGTGCAGCGGTTGCGGCGGACGCGGACAGATCCGCTACTCGCAGGGATTCTTCGCAGTATCGCGCACGTGTCCGCAATGCGGCGGCGCGGGAAAAGTGATCAAGGATCCGTGCGCGACGTGCGACGGCGCAGGGCGCGTTCGCGAAGAGAAAAAGATCTCGGTCAAGGTGCCGGCGGGTGTCGATGACGGCTCGCGGCTGCGCGTCGCGGGCGAA
>DATEZA010000077.1:0-2822 GCA_035255945.1 Thermoanaerobaculia bacterium | reverse complement strand
GATGCAGTTGTTCGCGCCGATCTGTAAAAAACACGCCACCTGCCTCGCCACGCCCGGCAACAATTTCCTCTTCTGCGACGACATCCTGATCCGCGAGTACCGCGCGGTGTGCGACAAGAACTTCCCGAAATCGGCGAATCCGTCCGACTACGAACAGTGCAAGGAATTCACGGAGATCTGGGCCCTCGGCGTCGACATGGGCGCGAACCAGTTTGCGAAAACCGGTCAGAACTGCGCGAAGGAAAAGGGTCTCGCTGTGATGCACGCGAAGCCGCCGGTGATCTGGATCGAGCCGGCGACGATTCCGCGCGATTACAAAGGCGACATCTACGTCTACGCGATCGATCCCGATACGCACGTGCCGGTGCGCGCCGACATCACGATGGACAAGCAGATCATCTACGCGCCGGCGAACCCGGCCGGCAATCTCGCGACCGGCTACCCGTTCAAGTGGGCGCACAAGTACAACCGCGTGAAGCGCGCCGACGGGCACGAGGATCTCGAAGCGCCGATGATGACCATCAAGCCGGAGCTCTATCCCGCGGTGACGATGCGCCTGCCGTCCGAGGTGCCGAAGATGATCGTGCAGATGAAGCCGTCGATCCTCCACGCCGGCGTCAACAAAGTGACGGTGACGGCGACCGATGCCGAGACCGGCAAGCCGGTCGAAGCGCGCGTCAACGTGGGACCGGATGCCGTCGGCGACACGAACACGCCGATCGAGATCACGGTGCCGAAGAGCGGTAAGGTGCCGGAGGTGTGGGTGACGTCGTTGTTCGATGCGTATAGCGACGTGGTGGTGACGACGAAGTAATCACGCTCGCCGCTGCCAGGTCGATTCGTGACGTGCCTGATGAACGACGCCCATCACGACGAACGAGCCGCCAGCCACTCGATCGCGTCACTCCTCTGATAAAGACAAGCTGAGAGCTTGTCCTACACCGGCATCGCGTGTACGGCGATATCCGCCTGAGCTTCAGGCGCGATCCGCAGCTGTCTCACTTTTCCCGAACAATTCGTCTTTGATCTCGTCCCACGGACGAGCAGAGTCGGGGTTCGCGTAATACGCCTCGAGACGGCGGTCGAGCTCGTCACGCACGGCTTCGCTCACCGGAATTGATTCGGGGATCTCGAGACGCTCGGCGGGGGGAAGCTCCAGAATCGCAGCGAGATCCTTCATGGGCTTCATGGTAGCAAATGCCACCGGTCACGCGATTTTCGCGAGCATCTCCACCGCCTGCGGCTTCTTGTCGTACCGCACATCCGTCGCGGTGATCTTCTCCAGGTACTTCCGCGCCGACTCCCGGTCGTTGCGTTTGAGATGTGCCCGCGCGATCAGGAACCACGTGTCGATGATGTACTCGTTCTCGCTCAGCTTCTGGCTTTGCAGCGCCTGTTCGAGCGACGCGACCGCATCGTCGTAGCGCTCCTTCTGGTAAGCGATGCGGCCGAGGTGGGCGAGCGCGTCGAAATAGTCGTACGACGTCTGCTCCACGTTCTCCACCACGCGCTGATAGAACTCGGCGGCGCGCGCGTAGTCCTTGCGATCGAAACAGATGGCGCCGCAGAACAGCAGCGCATTACGGAAAAAGTACGAATTGAAGAACGGCTGATTGAGATCGAACAGCTGCAGCGATTCCTGGAAGAGGTGGAAGGCCTCGTCCTGATCGCCGAGCGCGTACGAGTTCAGCGCCTTGAGCGCGAGGGCCTGCGCGGTCACGTTGTTGTTCGCGGAGTAGCGCAGCGACTGATCGTGCAGATCCTTCGCGCGGGCGTAGTCCTGCTCCTCGTGCGAGAGATTGCCGAGGATCACGTACGACTTGTACTTGATGTCGTTCGCTTCGTCCGATTCCTCCGAGGCGCATGCATCGCGGAAGCATTGCGTCGCGCGTTGCGGGTCACCTGCGTACAGTGCGGCGACGGCGCGGTAGTACGTCGCCTCCAGATTCGTCAGCACCGATGAGCGCGTCCGCGAAAGGTCGTCGATGAACTGCGTGACGAGCTGCGCGAGCATGCGGTTGTCGGATGTCGGATCGACCGTGAAGTTCTGCAGATAGACGAGGCGGTTCTCGAGGATGCGGATCATCTCCAGCATCGACGTGATCCGCTGCTGATCGTCGGCCGCGGCGCGGAACTGCGATGCGAGCTCGCGCTGCAGCGCCGCATACTCGCGATCGTACGACCGCACCGTCGCCTCGGACAGCTCCCCTTTTTCGTGCTGCAGGCGCGCCTCGAGCGCGATCCGCTGGTTCACCAGGTCGTTGAGAGTCATGGCTGCCGTTCGCGTCGTGCAATCGGGGTTCCACCGGCCTCGAGAAGGCGAAACTCGATCTGATGACGGTCTTCGTCGATCGACTTGACCTCGATCTTCACCCGATCGCCGAGGCGCAGCTCGCGCGCCGACGCCTGGCCGATCAATCGATGCGCGCGCTCCTTGAAGATCCAGAAATCGCCGCCGATCGTGGCCACCGGAACCATGCCGGTGACGAAGACCTCTTCGAGATCGACGAAGAGTCCGAACGGCGCGACACCGGTGACGATGCCGTGGAACGCGACGCCGACTTTGTCGCGCATGAAGATGACTTTCTTCCATTCGAGCACTTCGCGCTCCGCTTCTTCCGCGCGACGCTCGCGCTCGCTCGACTGCAACGCGATCGACGGCATGCGCGCATCGATCTGCGTGCGGCGCTCGCCGTACAACGGGCCGCTTTCGATCAGCGCCGTCAGCATGCGATGCACGATCAGGTCGGGATAGCGGCGGATCGGCGAAGTGAAGTGGCAGTAGTGCTCGAGCGCGAGTGCGAAATGGCCGGTGTCGGTTT
>DATEZA010000076.1:0-10726 GCA_035255945.1 Thermoanaerobaculia bacterium | reverse complement strand
ACCCCGCCTCGATTCTCCTGCGCGATTACAGCGAGCTGAATGTCGAAAAAGGGACGCAGTTGATCGCCGCGAAAGGGCTGCAAACGATCGCGCATTTCGAGAAGGGGGACGCTTTCGATCGCACCAGCCTGGCGTCGATCGCGCCGCGGCCGACCATCGCCATCGTCTCCGGCCTGTACGAGCTCTTCCCCGACAACGAGATGGTCTCGCGCTCCCTCGCCGGAATCGCCGATGCCGTTCCAAACGGCGGTTACCTCGTCTACACCTGTCAGCCGTGGCATCCGCAACTCGAGTTGATCGCGCGCGCGCTGACCAGTCATCGCGGCGGTGCCGCGTGGGTGATGCGCCGGCGCACACAGAACGAGATGGACCAGCTCACCGCGCATGCCGGCTTCCGCAAAATTTCGGAGCGGATCGACGAGTGGGGCATCTTCACCGTCTCGCTTGCCGTGCGTGAAGGATGAGCGACTCCTCGATTCTCCGCCGCAAGCTCGCCTGGCTCGCCTTCCTCGGCCCCTTCTTCTTCGCCAGCTACGGATTTGCGAACTGGCTCGCCGCACGGCACGCGCATGTCGGCTCGATCGTCTTCGCCTGGGAACATCGCATCCCGTTCATGGCCTGGACCATCATTCCGTACTGGTCGATCGATGCGCTGTACGTCGTGTCGATTTTCATCTGCACGACGAAGCGCGAGCTCGACCGGCATGCGCTGCGGCTGCTTTTCGTGCAGCTCGTCTGCGTCGCGTGCTTCATCGCCTTCCCGCTGCGCTTCTCGTTTCCGAAGCCGGAGACGCACGGGTTGTCCGCCGCGCTCTTCACCGCGCTCGGAAGTTTCGACAAGCCGTTCAACCAGGCGCCGTCGCTGCACATCGCGCTGCTCGTGCTGATCTGGGCGCGCCTCGGGGCACACACGCCGCCGCGATGGCGCCCTGCGCTGCACGCGTGGATGCTGCTGATCGGCGTCTCGATCCTCACCACGTTTCAACATCACTTCATCGATCTGCCCACGGGCTTCGCCATCGGAGCGATCGCGCTCTGGCTCGGCGAAACGGAATTGCGGCTCACTCGCGATTCGGTGCGGCGGCGCATCGGCGTCATCTACATCGCAGGCGCGCTGCTCTTCGCGATCGCGGCGCTGCGCGGCGGCGGATTCCTCTGGCTTTTGTGGGTCGCCGTGGCGGTCTTCTTCGTGGCGATCAACTATCTCCTCGCGGGCGCCCGCGGCTACGGCAAGACGAGCGACGGCTCGATCGATGCGGTGATGCTGACCCTCTTCGCGCCGTTCACGTTCGGCGCGTGGCTGAACTCGCGCCTGTCGACGATTCGCTGCGGCGCCTACAGCGAGATCTGCGACGGCGTCTTCCTCGGACGCGTGCCGGTGCGCACCGCGCCGTTCGACGCCATCGTCGATCTCTGCGCGGAGATTCCATGCCGCGGAGGCGCGAAGTTCTATCGGTCGATTCCGGTGCTCGATCATGTCGTGGCGAGCGATGACGAGCTGCGCGCCGCGGTGAGCGCGATCGAAGAGGGACGCACGCACGGCCGCGTCCTCGTCTGCTGCGCGCTCGGGATCTCGCGCAGCGCGTCAGCGGTCGTCGCGTGGCTTCTCGCGACGCATCGCGCGAAATCGGTCGATGAAGCGGTGACCCTGGTGCGCCGCGCACGTCCGGCGACGGTGCTGCGCGATCGCCATCGCGCCGCGCTGGAGGGATTGTGATGGAGCGCGGCCGTCCCGGCCGCAGTCGTCGGGCGTCTCGCCCGGCGGCCAGTCGCATCGGTCGCCGCCCGGGACGGGCGGCGACTGCGGGCGGGACGCCCGCGCTCCGAGGGATCGCATGACCGCGTTGCGCGTCACCGCGCGGCTCCTCCGCGCCGGGAAATCGATCGACTGGCTCTCGTTCGCGCTGCTCCTGATCGCAGTGTGGAAACGCGATCCGGTCGCCGGCGCGCTCGGTCTCGTCGCACGCTACTTCGCCTTTCGCGTCGCCTTCGACGCGCACGTCTTTGACGACCTCGCGGAAGGACGCATGACCATCGAAGAATTCGACGACTGCGGCCTCGTCCCTCCGAAAAAGCGTGGACGTCCCGTCGCCGATCGCTGTCGCGGCGCGATGCGTCTCATCACGATCCTTGGCATACTCACCGCGGCGCAAGCCATCGTCCTGATCGTCAATCAATGAGTGACGCACTGCAGAATCCGATCTTCCGCGACTACTTCGTCGTGCTGATGGGCCTACTCGTCGTCGCCGGCACGCTGATCCTCGTTCTTCGCCTGCTGCACAAGAACGTCGATCACGCGTGGAAGGCCTATCGCGGCTGGCTGTTCATGATTCCGCCCGTCTTCGTCGCGCTCTATTTCGGCCGCGTGACGACGATCGTCTTCTTCACGCTGCTCTCACTCAGCGCGTTCTTCGAGTTCGCACGCGCCACCGGCCTCTATCGCGACTGGGGCATGCTCTCCGTCGTCATCCTCGGCATCATCAGCGTCGGCGTCGTCTCCGCGATGGACGATCCGGGCACGAAGGTGCACGGCTGGTACGGCATGCTGATGGCGCTGCCGGTGTACGTCGTCGCCGCGATCATGATGATTCCGATCATCCGAGACCGCGCGAAAGGACAACTGCAGCCGATCGCGCTCTCCGTCGTCGGCTTCATCTACATCGGCTGGATGTTCGGGCACCTCTCGTATCTCACCAACGCGAAAAACGCCTACGGCTATCTGCTCTATCTCCTCTTCGCCGTGCCGCTGAACGACATCGCGGCGTTCACCTTCGGACGCATCTTCGGCAATCGCAAGTTCCGGCCGAACATCAGCCCGAACAAAACGTGGGCCGGCTCGATCGGCGCGCTCGCCGTCTCCATGGCGCTGCCGTGGCTGGTGCGCTTCTCGTTTCCGGAGTTCGGCACGGCGGAGCTGATCCTCACCGGCATCATCGTCGGCATCGGCGGCCAGCTCGGCGATCTGACGATCAGCGTGATGAAGCGCGACATCGGCATCAAGGACATGGGCGCAGTGATCGAAGGGCACGGTGGCATCCTCGATCGCGTCGACAGTCTCATCTACGTTGCGCCGCTCTTCTTCCACATGACGCGATACTTCGTCGGACTGTGATGGAGAGCTGGCACTACGAGCCGACGCCCGACTTCGACAAAACGCCGATCGAGCGCCTGCGAGATTTTCCCCGGCACCCGCATTTCTTCGTCTACTGGATGCGCACGTTTGCGAATCTCGTCGTGCGCGCGATCCTGCGCATCGGCAACCGCTTCGAGATCGCCGGCCGCGAGAACCTGCCGTCGTCCGGCTCGTTCGTCATGGTCGCGAATCACGCCAGCCATCTCGACGCGCCGTCGCTCCTCGCCGCCTTGCCGCTGAAGCAGGTGCATCGCGCGTTTCCCGCGGCCGCCGCCGATTACTTCTTCACCAACCTTCCGGTGCTCGCGTTCTCCGCGATCGTCATGAACGCGATGCCGTTCGATCGCCGCGAGAACCCGAAGCAGAGCATCGACGCATGCCGCCAGCTCCTCGAGTCCGAAGGCCACGTGCTCATTCTTTTTCCGGAGGGCACGAGGACGGCGGACGGAAGCATCGGACCGTTCAAGCCCGGCATCGGATTCCTGATCGCCGGCAGCGCGATCCCCGTGGTGCCGTGTCACATCCGCGGCGCCTGGAAAGCGTGGCCGAAAGGCAACTGGATCCCGCGCCCCCGCAAACTGACGCTGACCATCGGCAAGCCGCTCGTGTTCGCGGACAAGCAGCGCGTGAAGGACGACGCGCTGGCGATCGCGGAGACGCTGCGAAGCGCCGTGGCCGCGCTGGACTGATTCGCACGGCAATGCGGTGTCCTCAGTGCGGCGGCAGCGTTCAGCTCGAGGAAGAAGACTCGTTCGTCCACTGCCCGTTTTGCGGCTCGCTGCTCCTACCATCTGGTCGCCGAACGCTCTGCGCAGATGCACCGTGCCGCCGCGCGCGAATGGCAGCATCTCCGTCGAAACATGCCCGTCGTGCGTCCACACCACCATGCGCGAGCCGGGCGCTTCATGCGCGAGGATCCACTGAATGTTCTCGGCCATCGCGCGATCGCGCACCGAGGGATCGAAGCGTTTCCCGACAGCGGCTCGGCCTGCCGGATCAGCTCCGCCCTGTGCCGCGCAAGCTCCCATGCGGCGTCGTGCGTCGCGTACGCATCGATGCGCTGGATCAAGTCCGCTGCTTTGCCATCGATGAGCGGCAGTGCGTCCGGCATGTGCTCGGTCAGCCACGGCTTCAACACGTGACGCGCAGACATGGGGATTCTGCATGTCGAATCCGTAGAAGCGCACCTTCGCCGCCTGCGACGGATCCTCGTTCCACTTCCGCATCCACCTGATCATGTCGAGCACTTCCTCGGTGTTCCAGGTCCAGAAGCCGAGGTTGCGGAGGGGCGGTTGCGGGATCGCCTTTGCCGGTCATGACGTAATCGTCGACGGCGATCGCGTCGGGCTCGCTCGCTTCGATCGCGAAGAGGTTGAAGCCCATCTGCGCGACGAGAAATTCGAGCATGCGGTGCTTGAACTGGAAAAACTCGCGCGTGCCGTGCGTGGCTTCGCGGAGACGATGCGGGCGGAGCCGACGAGCTTGCGAAGCGGTTGCATGTCGTCGAAGCCGTGGCCCGCTTCGACCGTCGTGAGCGGAATCGCATGCGCGGCGATCCAGCGCTTCGCTTCCTGCGGGCATGAGTCGTAGTGCCGATCGAGCGAGAGGTTCATGTCGCCTTTGCCGTTGACGGATGTCTCGACGGACATGAAGTGCGGTGCGATCGCCTGGACGACGATGCGGCCGGAGACGGGGAGTTGCATCGTGTAGCGGCCTGCGGTTGCAGCGATCTTGTAAAGGTCGGCGTCTTGGTCGTGAAAAGTCCCGCGATCACGTGCACGCCGGTTGCGCCAGCGAGCGCTCCGCTCACCGTGCGGCACTTCGCGTTCGCAGTGATGGCCGCATTCGCTGCGGATCATTCGTCACATCAACGCTCGTCGCGCCGCCGCATGCACTCGCCGAAGTCGCGGCGACGCCGTACTTGCCGTACTTCAGCTGCGCGAAGTGAAAGCCTCCTGCCGCATCGGTTGTCTCGGTGGCGGTGATGTCTTCCGCGTCCGCGATCGGCAGCAGCGTGACGGCGACGGTCATGCCGGGGAGCGGCGCACCTGCGGCGGTCTTCACAATTCCGTCGATCGTGCGCGTTTGTGCGACTGCGGAGAGTGCGAAGAGGAGCGGGAGGAGGCGGTGCATAGCATTTTTCTAGAACAATGACCCCTGCTTCCGCAACGTCGCCGGTTCCACCGGCTCCTGTCCCAGTCGCTTCTGCATGTCGCGCCGCATTGGCGGGGCTGTGGCCGGCGAAGTGGTTGTTGAAGAAGCCGTACTACCCTCTTGCTCCGCAGATGGACGTCGTCTCAGTTTCGCCATTTCCTGATTGCATGCTTTAATTACGTCGACATCGGTCGAGCCAAAAAATAGGAAGCGTGTCGATGACGGTCAGTGCTAGTCCTCCTTCGGATGAGGTCGCGCGCGAGTGGAGCTTTGAGTCGAAGCTTGTCGCAACATTCCAGGATATCTGCCGATATGCCTGCGAGCTGTTGAACGTCGATCATAGTGGATTCGTGCGTTTCAATCATTTGAAGACCGAAGGCGAAGTGGTAGCACAATATCCTGTTGAATCTGGCCTTAAGAACCGACGTGTCAAATTGCTCGATGTTCGAGCCGAAGAGCAACTCCTCGAGTCTGACGAGCCACTGGTCATAGAAGATGTCGCCGGCAGCGTAGATCTCGCAGAAGTGCGAGATCTACTGCTGGAATTCGATATTCGATCGATCTGCATCGTAAAGGTGCGCCTCCACGGCGTCGTCATTGGATCGTTCAGCCTGGACTCGATCGGCAAAATACGCGCCTTTTCCGAGCAGGAGATCGCTCACTGTCGCTCCCTTGCGGATCTCGCGTCTAAGACAATCGAGCATGCCCGCTCGGCCGACTGGCTGGAAGCGTTGGTTCGCGCAACGGCCGCTATCACCTCCGAACGCGAGATCGAGCCACTGTTGGAAAGTATCGTTCATCACGCAAGCCATTTGTTTGGCGCCGCCAATGTCGGGCTATATCAGCGCCGGCCCGATGAAGAGGGTGAAGACTCACTTCGGCTGGTCGCTAGTTCGAACAATTCGCTTGTTGGAACTGTTTTGCACCGCGGCGAAGGAATGGCATGGCAACTCGTCGACAGCGATGCTCCGTATCTGACGACCGCCGATTACTCCACATACGCGCATAGATCCATCCCGCTTGAGAGTAGCTTCGGCTCGGTTCTCGAGGTGCCGCTCGAACGACTTCGAGAGCGCATCGGTGTGATTTATCTCAGCGACGTAATTGGTCGGCGGTTCACTGATTTTGACGCGGAACTGCTCCGACGCTTAGCCGATGTTGCAATCGTCGCGCTTCAGCAGCGCGACCTCTTCGGACGGGTGGAGCAACTCTCTGAGGCAATCACCGCGATCTCCCGCGATCTCGGTTCGACACCATTGGATAGCAAACTAACGGAGATAGCGGAGCACGCGACAAGGATTCTCAATGCGGAACAGTGCGACGTCTTCCGTTTGATCACACCCGAGCAGCTAACTCTTCAAGCAGGCTATGGGAAAACAGATGTCGATATCGAGCAAGTACAGGTATTCGAGATACGCGACGGCGCGCAGATGACCTTTCCGGCAGTACTCGCGGAGCGACTGATTGCCGGGCGCGACCTG
This sequence comes from Thermoanaerobaculia bacterium, assembly GCA_035255945.1. Taxonomy (GTDB): domain Bacteria; phylum Acidobacteriota; class Thermoanaerobaculia; order Gp7-AA8; family Gp7-AA8; genus JAJPHC01. The sequence goes on along the minus strand of DATEZA010000076.1, from coordinate 3,958 downwards.
GTAGTCAACCGCTGCGGTGAGGGTCTTCGAGAATTGCTTGGGGTCGGCGGACTAGTCGAGACGGAAGTGTCGAGCCGAATCCACTCGGTGCTGGCGATTCCACTCCTTACCAAGGCGGGTGAGCGCGTAACGGTCTCGGGCATGCTGTGCGTTACGAATAAAACGAGTGCCAATGGTCATGCATCTCCTGATGCTTGCTTCAATGACGAGGATATATGGATTCTCCGTGTATTTGCTGAGTCTGCTGTTGTGGCGATCGAAAGTACGCGGCTCTTCGGAGAATTGAGAGCACAGAAGGACCTATATGAACAACTCCTCGCCGCTTGGAACATCCTCGCGAGTGAAGAGCCGCTCAAGAGCCGGCTGAACAAAATAGCAGAATCGATCGTGCTGATTTTGCGTAAAACCTATTGCCGTATCCTACTCACGGAGGAGTCGGACGAAGTTCTTACCTTAAAGGCTGTCGCGCTGCATCCGCGGATTGATGATGTGCGCCAGTACACTTGGAATCCCGAGCGAAAGCAACGGACTGCTATCTCGCTTTGGCCTCATTTACGGATTGCTTTCCGAACTGGCTTGCCGTATGAGCTGAACTCCGAGAGGGATGGCGGCACTCTAGCCAAGCTCTCCGACATCCTCGGTCTTCGCGATTCGATAACCGGAGACCCAGTACCCATACACAATGTTTTTTCGATTCCGATGGCAGCCGGTAATCGTCCGGTTGGCCTTATCAGCATTGGCGAGGTTCGCCGGCCGACGCTGGAGCGTGGCGGATTTTCGACGGAAGCGAAAAACTTAGCGACGGCAATCGCCGCACAAGCCACCGTGATGATCGATCGCGAATGGCGGCGTCAGACGAGTGAGCGCCGCGAAGAACTGTTGTCGCGTTTATCTGACTCTGCGGTTCAAATCCGGACGGAAGCGGATGACGAACGACGACTGTTTCTCATCGCACAACAGGTCCAACTCGTATTTCGCTGCGACGTCGCGGGACTGCTGGAGCAGACGAGACCGGGCGGTCCGATCGTTGTGTACACGTCCATGGGCGAAGCCCTGCACATCGATGGCAGTACGGCCGCGGCCTCAGGGTTGAACGACATTCTCGCCGAAGAGGTCATGACACAAAGTGTGTCGACTATTTTCGAACGAATCAGCCACAATCTTCCAGCCTTACAGATGCTGCGGTTGAGCTCGGCAATCGCAGTTCGCTTCGATTATGCGTCACGTGCGCGATGCGTGCTGTTCGTCGGAGATCAGGGAGACGACAGCACGTTGGTCAGCGAGGACTTACGAATTCTTGAGACGCTCGCGGCCCACTGCGCCGCGGCGCTGACGACTACCAGAGCTCGTGTTCAGCTTACGCGGGCACTCAATGGTGTGCACCTCGTGGCGGAGGATCTTGCTCTTGGCGATGGTGGTCACGCGCTCGATCGCGTGGTCGCCGGCATCCGCAATGCGATGGATAGTGACCTCGTGACGCTCTACAGGATCGAACGGGAGGGGCAAGCTATTATCGGCTATCCCACAAAAACGACGCTGCTGGATCCATCCGTTTCTACGGCCCTTGTCCGGGACGTGTCGAGCAGTGCGGTCGGGAAAGTACTCGCTGCGGAAGCAGACATGATCATGGCGGACGACGTAAGGCACAACGCGGCCCTTAATGGACCGTTTGTCCAACGCGAGAAGGTTGTCTCCGCAATTGGTATGAAGATCCGTCCGCAAACGGCGACCGAGTCCGTCGGCGTGCTCTTTGTCAACTACACATCCTTTCGCAAATTCACCGACGATGATGCACGAGTCGTTAAGATGTTTGCGCACCTCGCAGCCGTGGCGATTCAGAATCAGGATCTATATGACAGACAACGCCGAAAGGCGCGCCAGCAGGAGGCCCTCCGAAAGGCGGCACGTGCACTCAGCGAAGACATTGAACTAGCGGACACGCCGCAGCAGATCGCGAACGTCGCTCATGACGTAGGAACGTCGTTCGTTAGCGATATTACGGTCGTGGTAGTCGGACTGTTCTCTGAAGGGACCGGTCGCGTCGGCGCGACTTATCCCGCCGAGGCGGCGGAACTTGTCCGCTCGCGCATTCATCATGAGGTGCCGCTTACTCCCGGCGACATCAGCGATCGCGTCGGTGTTCTTGGTCGAGCAGTGCTAAGCGGCGAAATACAGATCCGGAACGACGTTTCAATCGCGACAGATCCGGACTACATACCGATCGACGATCGAACGAAATCTATGTTAGCTGTACCGATCACGGAAGGCGGACAGTCGTTCGGTGCGATAAATATCGAGAGCGCAGATCCATTTGCCTTTGCAGACGATGACCGGGAAACGTTCGAGTTGCTCGCGTCATTCGCGCTGGACGCGCTTCGGAGTGCAAAGAAGAACGCTGACTTGGAGCGAATGCGCGCTGGTGCCCAGCCCGACGCTGTTTGGAAGGAGATCTCGTTCTCTGCGGCTCACAAGATAGGAAACCCGATTTTCGCCATTGAGACAAATCTCGGCCCGCTTGAAAAGCGAGTGGCGGAGGGGCGAACTACTGAAGCCCAGGACGTGATAGACGATATCCGCGTTTCGGTGGAAAAGGCGAAGGGCATCGTTGGTCAATTCAAGTCACTGAGCCGTGCTCACGACGTCAAGCCTACGCCTACTTTGCTCCGGCCGATTCTTGAGGAGGCATGCGCGGCGACTGGACACAGAAATGCAGTCACAGTTATTGATTGCTCGGAAACGATCAAGGTGCTCGGCGACGTAAGACGTCTGACGGAATGTTTCGACGAACTCGTGGCCAATGCGCTGCACTGGATCGACAGTGCCCAAGGTCAGATCAGAATTGCCGTCAGCGAAGCAGAGCTGCCATTGCCTGGCGAGTTGGATGCAAACCGGCCATATCTGCGAATTAACTTCAGAGATAACGGTCCAGGTGTGCCGGCGAAGCTCAAGAACCAGATCTTCGACGCGTTCTTTACGACTCACAAGCAGGGAAACGGTCTAGGGCTCGACCTAGTGCGCCGAATTATCCAGGGCCATGGGGGAGCGATTGCGGAAAAGGGCGTGCCGGGCGAAGGCGCCGATTTTGAGATGTACCTTCCAAGTGCCAAGCAACTTTTTCGAAAGTGAGTTAGTGGTGAACTATGCCTCGTATTCTGATCGTAGATGACGAGCGGCAGAACCGCGAATCGTTGTTGCGTGCTTTGAGCGATTTGCATCCAGACTGGGAATGTCTTGTTGCGGAGAACGAATTCGAAGGGAAGGTCAAGATCGAGTCGGCTTTGACTTCTGGGAAGCCCATAGACGTTGTCCTTACCGACCTTGTTATGGCAACGGAGGAGAGCGGGATCAACATGCTTCGCGAGGCGCGAAAGCTCGATCCGCTCATAATTGCGATCCTGTTCACCGCTAAGGAGACGAATCTGGACCCCTATCTGGCGTTCGACTGCGGCGCCTATGATGTCGTGACCAAGAACATGCCCGGAATACGTGCCGTCGAAAAGATCGAGCAAAAGACACGCGACGCCGTGGCCTACAGGCAATCGCGTATGGCGAGTCTTGCACGACGTTACTTTGACCCGCGACTCTACGACATGATAGAGCGCGACCCTACGCTCCTCACGGTCTCGCGCCGGGTTATCACGATCGTGTTTTGGGACATCCGCGGCTTTTCGAATCTGTGCGAGATACTCAAGGCACATCCGGACGTCCTCTTAAGATTTCTCCAAGCGTATTGTGAGATGGCCGCTCGGACAATTTTTCGTCACGGTGGTCTGTTGGATAAGTTTATTGGCGACGGCATTATGGCCTTGTTTGGAGTCGCGTATTCAAGAAGTAAGTGCAATGCGTGCTCGCGGCGAAAGGGGCGATCTGGGACACTGACGAGATCTTCCGCCAAGAAGGAGCCGTCATTGCGATATCACCAGATCACCCCCGACGAGAGATATAGACTGGCCGCACT
>DATEZA010000075.1:0-2670 GCA_035255945.1 Thermoanaerobaculia bacterium | reverse complement strand
CGGATCGCCGATTCCGATTTGCGCGTCGCAGCTGCCGATGGCCACGATGACGTCGTCCCGCGCGTCGAGCGCGCGCGCTACGAATTCCTGCACAAGCGTGGATTTGCCGCTTCCGGCTTCTCCGCTGATGAAGCAGGTGCGCCCCGCGCCTCCGGCAACTTCAGCAAACAGCCGCTCCATGCGCTGCAGCTCGTGCTCACGCCCAACCGTCGTTTTCATCAGCATTTCTACAATTCCTCCATTCGGGGGGTACAAAAGGATGCCATTTCCACACCTCGGATGGCAAAGCTATACTTCCGCCCGTGCCCACCGCCCTCCCTGTCATCCCGCCCGTGGCGAACATTGACGAAGTCGTCGACGCGATCCAGGGCATCATCGGCTGGTCGATCGCAAATGAAAGCCGCCTCGGATACTTCGCGGCGCTTTACAAACGGATCACCATCGCCATCCGCACCGCCATCGCGCAGGACCTTTTTCAGGATGGTCCGCGCATGGAGCTCTTCGATGTCACGTTCGCCAGCCGCTATTTCGCGGCGCTCAACGGCTACTTTCATCCCGGTGCGTTTCCGCAGCCGTCGCATTGCTGGCGCGTGGCGTTCGATGGTGCCACGCATCCGGAGCCGATCATCGTGCAGCACATGCTTGCCGGTGTGAACGCGCACATCGATCTCGACCTCGGCATCGCCGTCGAGCAGGTCGCGCCGGGCGCGGAACTGCCGTCGATTCATGCGGACTTTGACACCGTCAACAAGGTGCTCGCCGCGCAGGTGAACGGAGTCGTCGACGAGATCGACGACCTGTCGCCGGTGCTCTCCGACATTTACGACGTGCTGATGAAGAACGAGATCGATCTGATCGACGACGCGCTGCTGATCTTCCGCGACGGCGCGTGGCAATTCGCGGAGCTGCTCGCGGCCGAGCCGCCGTTCGCGCATCCGCCGACGATCATGATCAAAGATCTCGAAGTGGCGAAATTCGGGACGCTGATCCTCTATCCGCCGCCGCTGCTCGCGTCGATCGTCGCGGTCATCGCTTCGAAAGAAAGCCGCGACATCGTGCACAACATCGAGGTGCTCGACGCGATCGCGTCGACGCCCGCGGCGATGTAGCTACGCGTGTACGCCCGGCGCTTCGTGGCCGCTGGCGTTCACGTACTCCACGTAACTCCCGCCAAACACCCTCGGCGGCGCGCCGCGCTCCTCGGGGAGCTCGAGCACGCGATTAGAGAGGCCGCGCAGGAACATGCGGTCGTGCGAGACGAAGAGCATGGTTCCTTCGAAGTCGTGCAGCGCTTCGACTAGCATCTCTTTCGTGGCGAGATCGAGATGGTTCGTCGGCTCGTCGAGCACCAGGAAGTTGGGCGGATCGAGGAGCATGCGCGCGAGCACGAGGCGCGAGCGTTCGCCGCCGGAGAGCGAGCGGATTTTCTTCTCCACCTCATCGCCGGAGAACTGGAACGCGCCGAGGAGGCTGCGTAGCGTGCCGATCGACTCGAGCGGGAAGTCTTTCTGAATCTGCTCCCACACGGTGAGGTTCGGATCGAGGACGTCGAAGGCTTGCTGCGAGAAGTAGCCCATCTTCAGCGACGCGCCGAGGCGCACGTTGCCGTCATCGGGATCGAGCGAGCCGGAGACCATCTTCAGCAGCGTCGACTTCCCGGCGCCGTTCTTTCCCATGACGCACCAGCGCTCGCCGCGGCGCACGAGGAAATCGAAGTGATCGTAGATCGGCCGTTTACCGTACGACTTAGAGACGCCTTTCAGCGTCACAACGTCATCGCCCGACCGCGGCGGTTTGCGGAAGTCGAACTTCATCGTCTTCCGTTTCTTCGGCGGCTCCAGCTTCTCGATTTTGTCGAGCGCCTTCACGCGGCTCTGCACCTGCGCGGCTTTCGCGGCATGCGCGGCGAAGCGGTCGATGAAGCGCTGCTCCTTCGCCAGCATCGACTGCTGCCGCGCGTAGGCAGCCTCACGGTTCGTCTCGCGAATGGCGCGCTCGCGTTCGTAAAACTCAAAGTTGCCGGAGTAGGTGACGAGGTCGCCCTCATCGATCTCGACGATCTTCGTGACGACGCGATTCATGAACTCGCGGTCGTGCGACGTCATGAGCAGCGAGCCGTCGTAGCGCTTGAGAAAATCTTCGAGCCAGATGATCGACTCGATGTCGAGGTGGTTGGTCGGCTCGTCCATCAGCAGCACGTCGGGCCGGCCGAGGAGGACTTTGGCCATGGCCACGCGCATCTTCCAGCCGCCGCTCAGCGCGCCGACGTCGCCGTCGATGCGGTCGTCTTCGAATCCGAGTCCGTGCAGCACTTCGCGCGCACGCGCTTCGAGCTCGTAGCCGCCGAGGTGCGCGTAGTCTTCCTGCACGTGCCCGAAGCGGTCGAGGATGGCGTCCATTTCATCGAGACGATCGGGATCGGACATCGCGTTCTGCAGCGCTTCCAGCTCGTGATGCAGATCGCCGAGTCGTCCGCTGCCGGCGATCGCTTCGTCGAGCACCGAGCGGCCCGCCATCTCCTCGATGTCCTGACGGAAGTAGCCGATGGTCATCTTCTTCGGCACGGAGACATCGCCATCGTCCGGCGACTCCTCGCCAACGATCATGCGAAAAAGCGTGGTCTTGCCGGCGCCGTTCGGCCCAACCAGTCCCGCGCGCTCGCCGGGATTG
>DATEZA010000074.1:0-6635 GCA_035255945.1 Thermoanaerobaculia bacterium | reverse complement strand
GTTCATCCAAATGCAATAGGTTTCGTGCATGGCAGAAACATGGGCTCCCATCAAACAGTTCACTGACATCAAGTTCGAGCGCACCGAAGACGGCATCGCGAAGATCACGATCAATCGTCCCGAGGTGCGGAATGCGTTTCGGCCGCTGACGGTGGCGGAGATGAAGGAGGCGCTCGACGTCGCGCGCGACGACGCGGAGATCGGCGTGATCATCCTCACTGGCGAGGGTCCGGACGCGTTCTGTTCCGGCGGCGATCAGCGCGTGCGCGGCAAGGGCGGTTACGTCGATCCTAAGGAAAAAATCCCGCGCCTCAACATTCTCGACGTGCAGAAGCAGATCCGCAGCATGCCGAAGCCGGTGGTGGCGATGGTCGCCGGTTATGCGATCGGCGGCGGACACGTGCTGCATGTGGTTTGTGACCTGACGATCGCGGCGGACAACGCTCGATTCGGGCAGACAGGACCGCGCGTCGGTTCGTTCGACGCGGGACTCGGATCGGTGTACCTGGCGCGAATCGTCGGCCAGAAAAAAGCGCGCGAGATCTGGTTCCTGTGCCGTCAATATGATGCGAAGCAAGCGCTCGACATGGGCCTCGTCAACACGGTCGTGCCGCTGGCGCAGCTCGAGGAAGAGACGCTGAAGTGGTGCCGCGAGATGCTCGCGTTGTCGCCGATGGCGCTGCGTTTTTTGAAGGCGGCGATGAATGCGGATTGCGACGGGCAGATCGGTCTGCTCGATTTCGGCGGCGATGCGACGCTGCTGTACTACCTCAGCGAAGAGGCGCAGGAAGGGCGCAACGCGTACGTCGAGAAGCGGAAGCCAGACTTCAGGAAGTTTCCGCGATTCCCGTGAACGCCTGGGTTCTCGCCGCTCGCCCGAAGACGTTGTCGGCCGCAGTCGTGCCGGTGATGGCCGGCGCGTCGCTCGTGCGCGGGCCGCTGAACTGGCCGATGCTCGGGTGCACGCTGATCGGCGCGGTGCTGATCCAGATCGCAACCAACTACATTAATGATGCGCTCGACTATCGCAAAGGCGCGGACACTTCCGAACGCCTCGGGCCGTTGCGGGTGACCTCCGCCGGGTTGTTGTCCGCAGATGCAGTCATGCGCGGCGCGTACGTTTGTCTGCTCGGCGCGGCGTTGTGCGGCGTGCCGCTGATCGTGCACGCGGGATGGCCGCTGCTGGCGATCGGCGTCGGGTCGATTCTCGCGGCGTACGCGTACACCGGCGGGCCGTATCCGCTCGCGTATCGCGGACTCGGCGAGATTTTCGTGATCGCGTTTTTCGGGATCGCGGCGGTGTGCGGGACGTATTTCGTGCAGACGCGGGCATGGTCGCGCGATGCGCTGCTCGCGGGAGTCGGCGTCGGCTGCCTCGCGACGGTGCTGCTGGTGATCAACAATGTGCGGGACGTGGCGAGCGATCGCGTGAGCGACAAGCGGACGACGGTGGTGCGATTCGGGGAGACGTTTGCGCGGATCGAGATCGCGGCGTGTGCGCTGCTGCCGTTCGTCGTTTCGCTGTATCTCCGCCGCTTCTATACGCTCATCGCATTGCCGCTTGCGCTGATCGTGATCGTTTCTTCGTGGCGCGGCAGCGGGCGCGCGCTGAACAAGTCGCTCGCGCTCGCCGGGATGCTGCAGTGGGCTTATGGACTGCTATTTCTGGCGGTATGAGCTCGTTCCGAAGCGGCGGCTGAGCGCGATCGCCGGCCGTCGCCTCGGTGCGCTCATTCGCGTCGGTGATGGATTCGCGGACGTGCATCCGTGGCCGGAGCTCGGCGATCTGCCGCTGGATTCGCAGCTGTCGCTGCTTGCGTCGGGCTCGACGACGCCGTTGACCGCGCGCTCGTTGCACTTCGCGGCGATCGATGCCGAGGCGCGGGCGGCGTCGCGCAGTCTGTTCGAAGGGCTCACGATTCCGCCAAGTCATTGGCCGGGGGCGGATCCGCCGGATTCGTTTGACGTTGTGAAGTTGAAGTCGATCGAGCAAATCCCGGATCGCGTGCGGCTGCGGATCGATTTCAACGCGACATTGACCGCTGAGGAGTTTTTGCGATTGGAGTTGCCGCGGGAGCGGATCGATTTCGTGGAAGATCCGTGTCCGTACGATGCTGCGACGTGGCGGACGTTGCGCGAGCAAACGGGGCTGCGGCTGGCGCTGGATCGGGAGGTGGCCGAGGAAGGTGTGGATGTGCTGGTGGTGAAGGCGGCGATTCAGGAGATGCCGCGGACATCGCGCGAGATCGTGGTGACGTCGTACATGGATCACGCGATCGGGCAGATGTTCGCGGCGTATTTCGCGGCATCGCATCACGTTGCGAATGTCTGCGGGCTCTTTACGCATGTGCTGTACGAGTTCGATGCGTTTTTCGAGCGCATTCGCGCGGAGGGGCCGCGGTTGCTCGCGCCGTCCGGCACAGGCATCGGATTCGATGAGCTGCTCGAATCGCTGCCGTGGAAGAAGCTCGCGTGATCGACCTCACGAGCAGCAGGTCGCATCTGCTCATCAATCCGCGACTGCCGGAAGAAGACCGGCGCGCGCTGCAGGCGATCTACGACGCGGCGCCGCCGCTGCCTGCACATGTGTGGATCGCGACGTCCGGAAGCACGGGGGGATGGAAGCTCGTCGCGCTATCGAAGAAGGCGTTGCTGATCTCCGCCGCGGCGGTGAACCGGCGGCTCGATGTGCGCGGCGGCGAGACGTGGTGCTGCGTGCTCCCCCCGTTCCACGTCGGCGGCCTCGGCATCTTTGCGCGCGCGTCGATCAGCGGCGGACATGTGCTCGAGATGCCGTGGAATCCGCATGCGTTCGCGTCTGCGGAGTTCGCGTTTTCGTCGCTGGTGCCGGCGCAGGTGGTCGATCTCGTGCGCGCGGGGCTGCGTCCGTCGAATGCGTTGCGGGCGATCGTTGTCGGCGGCGGGGAAATGTTGGAGGAGTTGTATGCCGAGGCGCGTGCGCTCGGATGGCCGGTGCTGCCCAGTTATGGCATGACCGAGTGCTGCTCGCAGATCGCGACGGCGACGCATGACGGTCCGGAGCTGTTGCTGCTCGATCACTTCGAGGCGCGGAGCGAGGCCAATGGACGTCTCGCGTTTTCGGGACCGTCGCTGCTGACCGGCTTCGCAACATCTAATAGTACGTTTGTGGATCCGAAGGTCGGCGAGTGGTTCGTGTCTGATGATGTGGGCGATGTCGACGGCCGCGTGCTGCGGATCGAAGGCCGAGCCGGCGAGGTGATCAAGATCGGCGGCGAGCTGGTGAATCTGCGGCGGCTCGATCGCATCCTCGAGGAGATCACGTGCGATGCGGCGATCGTCGCGATGCCGGATGAACGGCTCGGGTTCGTGATCCATCTTGCGATCGCGGGCGAGCCGGGATCGATTCGCGAGCAATTCGATGCGCGGGTCGCGCCGTTCGAGCGTATTCGCGAGGTGCATCGTGTCGAGGCGATTCCGCGATCGACGTTGGGCAAGCTCCTTCGCAAGAAGCTGCTGGAGCGGATCGCGTGACATTCCTCGGCATCGTCGTGCCGTCGCTGCTGCTCGTGCTTGCGTTGCGGCGATGGATTGTCGATGTGCCGTGGCGAATCGCGATCCTGTTTCTGGCGCTGACGCTCGGGTTTTTGCACGGCGCGGTGTTCACGTCGATGCTGCCGGTGCCGGTTGATGAAGTGGCGCGCGGATATCCGTATCGCGGGATCTTCGGCGATGTCGTCGCACGCAATCCGCTGACGAACGATACGGTCAAGCTGTTTCTGCCGTGGATGCAGGTCGCGCGCGAGGAGCTGTTCCATTTCCGCGCGCCGCTCTGGAACCGCTACGCGTTCTCCGGTTATCCGCTGCTCGGCAATGGCGAGTCGGCGCCGTTTTCGCCGCTGTTCCTGGCGACGTTGTTCGTGCCGCTGCCGAAGCAGATCGTGGCGATGGCGGGACTGAAGCTGTTCATCGCGCTGCTGTTCGGGTTCTTGTTCGTGAAGCGATTCGGAGCGGGCGACGCGGCGGCGTGCTTCGCGGCGTGCGCGTTCGCGTTTTCGGTCGGGCAGACGGTCAACCTCTATTACTCGTCCGGGACCGTGATGTCGATGCTGCCGGCGGCGTTGTTCGCGCTGCTGTATGCGATGGACGTGCGGTCGCGGCGCGGCGTCGTGCTCGTGGCGCTCGTGATCGCATTGCTGATGGCGGGAGGACATCCGGAGAGCGTGCTGCACATCGCGATGGGTGCGGCGTTGGTGCTGGCAATCGAGATGGCGCTGGCGAGGGATGTTCGTCGAGTGCTCTATCCGGTGCTCGGGGCGATTGCGGGAGTGGCGTTGTCGGCACCGGCGTGGGTGCCATCGGCGATGCAGGTGCCGCTCAGTGCGCGGTATGCGTCGCTGCAGGGAGTGCCGCATGCCGACACGTTTCCGCTGACGGCGCTGTGGGCGATGGTCAGTCCGAACGGGTTCGGGAATCCGGTGCGGCACAACTGGAACTGGATCAGCAATTACTTTTCGATCGCATCGTCGTACATCGGACTGCTGCCGCTGGTGATTGCGATTGCGGTGCTCTTCTCGCGGCGCGCAGGTGTTCGCGAGCGGGCATGGATTGGTGTCGCGATTGGCATTTATCTCGTCGCGATGAACTGGAGCTTCATCGGGCATGCTGTGCGGGCGCTTCCGCTGCTCGATGTCACGGCGCACGACAAGTTCCGGTTCGTGGTGTGTTTTCTGGCGGTTTCGGCGGGCGCGTTGTGGCTCGATCGTGCGTCCGAGCGATGGCTGCCTGTCCCGATTGCTGTGGTGATCGGTGGACTGGCGGTTTACGTCTGGCGCGTGAGGCCGACCGTCGTGCGACCGATCGATCTCATCGGTGTGCTGACGGTCGTCGCGTTTCTTGTTCTGCCGCGGCGGTTTGCCTGGATGCTCGTCACGCTCGAGCTGTTCGTGTTGAACGCCGGATTCAACGCGCTGGTCGACGCGCGCTACTACCGGCCGCGGCTGCCGATCATCGATGCGCTGCGCGCGCACGCGCCAGCGGAGCCGTTCCGGATCGTGGCGCACGACTGGGTCCTTCTGCCGAATGCTGCGGCGCATTACGGGCTCGAGGATATTCGCGGGTCCGATCCGATGGCGTTTCGCTGGTACGTCCAGGCGCTGAAGCCGATCACGTTGCTGAGCCCGGAGTTCGACGTGCTGCGGGTCGGCGATGTCGATCACGAGCTCATCGATGATCTGAACGTACGGTTCCTACTGGCTGAGCCCGGCGCCACTTTCGGACCAAAGTGGGAGCTCGTGTACGGCGGCCCGGATGGGACGCTTTTCGAGAACCGAAGGGCTCGCGGCCGATTCTTCATGGAAGGTGGACGCATCTCGACTCGCGGTCGCTTCACCCTGGACGTGAATGCCGGAGCGGCGGGATTGGTGCAGTCGAGTGAGCCGGCGGACGGGTGGATCGTAACGATTGACGGGAAGAGCACGCCCGTCGAGTGCGTCCGAGGCGGGTTCATCGGGTTTCACGTTTCGGCCGGAAAGCACCATGTACGAGTGACTTACCGGCCGTACTCGTTCTACGGTTCGCTCATCGTTACGCTCATTGCTGCTGTTGCGCTCATCTTTCCAAAATCTTGGAATAGGACCCCGGTACATGCCGTTGTCACGGGTCCCTAACGCGGGAAGTAGTTCTCTGAAAACTGAACGGTAACCACAAGCTGCACAACGAGTTGTGCAGGGCTGGCTCGGAATAGGCATACGCCCTTTGGCGTTAGCGCAGGTCCCGGTGGCAAGCGCCGCGGATCTTTAAAGAGCCAGAAGGTGGTTTGGAATAGCGGGGGGCGGTCAAGAGTTGTAATCGTTCCCGGCGCGATGGTTGACACGGTAGCCGGTCGGGACGTAAACTCCACGGTCCCGGAAGTCCTCAGGCAGTTCGATCTTTTCAATCCGCGCAGCACCTTGTGGTACCGGTGTCCGGGTCAGACGAAATGGGTTCAGGTGACTGAAAACATTCCGCTTGACACGGACGGAGGGGTCTGGCAATCTAGCCGCCCTTTCGCGAGGTCGGTTCTTTGACAACTGAATAGGAAAGCAAGAAAGACAACGTGATTCCTTTCGAGAATCAGTTGCGGGCAGCAATGCCTGCAGTGATCTCAAAGAACAGTTCGTATCCAATACGAATCGAATAACAAAAACATCAGTCGTTCACGATTGGTGCTATGAATCAGGCTCTAAGTTAACGCGAGTCGCAAGACTCGCAGAGTTCAACTGGAGAGTTTGATCCTGGCTCAGAATGAACGCTGGCGGCGTGCTTTACACATGCAAGTCGAGCGAGGCGGCCCGCAAGGGTCAGTCGAGCGGCGGACGGGTGAGTAACGCGTGGATTATCTGCCCTGAGGTGGGGAACAACCAGGGGAAACTCTGGCTAATACCGCATGATACCGAGAGGTCAAAGGGGGCTCGCAAGAGCTCTCGCCACAGGAGGAGTCCGCGTCCGATTAGCTAGTTGGTAGGGTAATGGCTTACCAAGGCGACGATCGGTAGCCGGCCTGAGAGGGTGATCGGCCACACTGGAACTGAGACACGGTCCAGACTCCTACGGGAGGCAGCAGTGGGGAATTTTGCGCAATGGGCTAACGCCTGACGCAGCAACGCCGCGTGGAG
>DATEZA010000073.1:0-7815 GCA_035255945.1 Thermoanaerobaculia bacterium | reverse complement strand
AGCGCACCGCGTCATCCAGCCGGTGATCCTCGAAATGAAACCACTGGCAGATGCCGAGCGACGGCGTGTACTCGCACAACTTTTCGAGCGCGAGCTTCGGCGTCCCATCCTCTTTCAACACGCCCATGTAAAAGTGCCGGTAATACGACGATCCCTCGGCTTCGCGATGCCGCGTCGTCGCCGGCCACGCTTTCGGCAGGTCGTACAGCGAGTACCAGTGCACGCGCGGCACGCGATCGAGGATCAGATCCATCGTCCGCTGCAGACCGAACAGCTGCACCTCTTCCGCGCCGAACGTCGACACGCCGACCTCGCTCACCCAGATCGGCAGCTCGGTCTCGGTGCGGATCTCGTCGAGCTTCTCCGGCCACTCGTGAATCTGCCAGTGGTTCCAGTCGAGCGGAAAGCCGTGCACCGCCACGACATCGATCTTCTCCAGCACGTTCTGCCGCTTCATGCGCGCGATGAAGCGCGCGTCGATCGGCGAGATCCCGCCCAGGACGCGCGGGATCGTGTGGTTGACGGCGCGGATCGCGTCCGAGGCGCAGCGCGTCATGTCCGAGAACACCTGCCACTCCGGATCGAGCTCGAAATCCCAGTGCGAGAGATTGTTCGGCTCGTTCCAGAGCATCACCGCTTCAATGGGCAAGGGGCGTCTCCATTCTTAGTTCTGACTCTGCGTTCTGCGTTCTGCGTTCAATCCATCGAAAAGAATCAGAATTGAGAACTTTGGTGGCGCTTCGCGCGCGTCGTCTTGCAAATGTAGACCTCCTCCTCGGGATGATCCTCGATGGCGAAGCCCGCGCTGCGCAGCATCGCCTCGACGCACGCCCGGTTCGGAATCCACCAGTTCGTCGGATCGTGCGAGTAGCGTTTTTCGATGAAGTACATCTTCGGGAATGCGTCGTTGTCGAAGATCGCGGTCTCCCAGAACGGGTAATCGTCGTTGACGTGCATCAGGCTCGCGCTGCCGCGCTGCATGCTCTGAAAAATCAGCGTGTCGCCGGCCACGTGCTCGTACAACGTGTCGAGCGCGAGCAGCGGATGGCGCAGGTGGTACAGCACGCCCATGAAAATCACCACGTCGAATTTCTCGTGCAGCTGCGCCACGTCGTACACCGACAGATTGCGGAACTCGATGTCGGGATAGCCGCTGATTTCGGCCGCGAAGCGTCCCTGCTCGAGATACACCTCATCGCTGTCGATGCCGACCACGCGCGCCGCACCGCGCTTCTTCATCTCGATCGAATAGAAGCCGGCGTTGCATCCGATGTCGAGCACCGACTTGCCCGAAAGATCGGCCGGAATGGCGTGCGCGAACTTCTGCCACTTGATGTTCGGGTAATCGCCGAGGAAATGCTCGGGCGCGGTCTTCACGCCTTGCAGATCGATGTTGTGGAACCACTGGCCGAGGGAACGAACGCGCTGCTCGATGTCGTAGGTGCTCAGGTTCATCGCAATTCATCCAGCATCGATTTGATGTCGCCGCGCAGGTGCACCGAGGCGAGCTTGGCGCGCGCCGCGGGACGCATCCGGTTCCAGGTGTACGCGACCTTCTTTCGCGTCTGCTCTTCGCCGAAGTAGTCGGCGTAGCCGCACGAGTTGAGCGAGAAGAACGACAGCGCATCGGCGTCGTTGAGCAGCGCGATCTCATCGTCGTCCGATTGCCGCTCGTGCTTCGCCACGATCTCCGCGACGCGCGGCGCGCAAGGCACGCCGTCGAGCGCGCGAATCGTCATCTCCGCGCCGCGTTGCGCGTGCTGATCCTTGAACTGCTGGTAGTCGCCCGCGAGATGTTCGACGCGCTGATCCGATTCCGATTGCAGCCGCTCGATGTCGTGAAAGAGCGCGGCGAGCTGCAGCGCGAGCGATGCGGACGACTCGAGGCGCAGCAGCCACTGCCAGACGTCGAGCGCGTGGTTGTAATCGGCGCGGACGAGCGGCTTGTCGAGATCGTGCAGCGCGTGGTGGCGGCGCAGCACGCGATCGAACAGCTGTCCCTGCGAATGCTGATTGCGCCGCCCGATCACGCGCTGACATCGATTCAGCACTTCGAGCGGAAACCCGGGACGCCCGCCCGCGTCGTCCGCGATGCAGAGCGTGAACGGTCCGCGCGCGAGCTCATCGAGCTCGGTGTCGAAGCGCCACGTGTCGAAATCGGGGCGGTTCCACTCCGATGACGACAGGCGAGGACGCCGGTCCGCACATTCAGTATCGAACGTGACGAAGATGGAGGGGAACTCGCGCGCGACCTGCGCGGACATCACGCCGCGATAAGACTCGTCGAAGCTCCCCTGCCGGAAAAGGACTTCCACCTCTTCGAGCATGACTTCGGCACCGTGCAAATGATCTGCCTGCAAATTTGCAGCAGGCGCAACACTTGCTAGCTACTCATCTTTGTGAGGCAGCCTGAAAACGTAGCACCTGCGGAAGGAAAACTCGGAATTCTGTTGCCCGGACTCGGCGCCGTCGCTACGACGATGATCGCCGGCGTCCTGCTCGCGCGCAAAGGTCTCGCCGACCCGATCGGCTCTCTCACCCAGATGGGTACGATCCGCCTCGGGCGCCGCACCGACGCGCGCACGCCGCGGATCAAGGACTTCCTCCCGCTCGCGAACCTCGACGATCTCGTGTTCGGCGCCTGGGACATCTTCCCCGACAACGCGTACGAATCGGCCATCCACGCCGACGTGCTCACTCGTCAACATCTTGACCAGATCCGCGACGAGCTCGAATCGATCGCGCCGATGCCCGGTGTCTTTTATCCGGAGTACGTGCGGCGCCTGAACGGCACGCACGTCAAAACGGGGGCGACGAAGGCAGAGATGGTCGAGCAGCTGCGCGCCGACGTCCGCAACTTCATGCGCACGCACGGCTGCACGCGCGCGGTGGCGGTCTGGTGCGGATCGACCGAGGTGTTCGTATCGGCGAACGGGGTGCATCACACGATCGAGACGTTCGAGAAAGCGCTGGAGCACAACGATCCGACGATTCCGAACTCGCAGCTCTACGCGTGGGCGTGTCTGAAGGAAGGCGTCCCGTTCGCGAACGGCGCGCCGAATCTCGCAGTCGACTTCGCCGCGGCACAGGCGCTCGCCAAGAAGTTGCGTGTGCCGATCGCGGGAAAGGATTTCAAGACCGGGCAGACGTTGATGAAGACGGTCGTCGCGCCGGCGCTCAAGGCGCGCATGCTCGGCGTCCGCGGCTGGTTCTCCACGAACATCCTCGGCAATCGCGACGGCGAAGTGCTCGACGATCCGGAGTCGTTCAAGTCGAAGGAGACGACGAAGCTCGGCGTGCTCGATTACATCCTGCAGCCCGACGTACATCAGAACCTTTACGGCAATCTCTTTCACAAGGTGCGCATCGAGTACTACCCGCCGCGCGGCGATGCGAAGGAAGGATGGGACAACATCGATCTGTTCGGCTGGCTCGGCTATCCGATGCAGATGAAGATCGATTTTCTCTGTCGCGATTCGATCCTCGCGGCGCCGATCGTCCTCGATCTCGCGCTGCTGCTCGACTTCGCGAAGCGGGC
Source organism: Thermoanaerobaculia bacterium (assembly GCA_035255945.1). GTDB lineage: Bacteria > Acidobacteriota > Thermoanaerobaculia > Gp7-AA8 > Gp7-AA8 > JAJPHC01. The sequence continues at coordinate 4,277 of DATEZA010000073.1, read as the reverse complement.
CGGTTTTTCCGGCATTCAGGAGTGGCTGAGCTTCTATTTCAAATGCCCGATGACCGCGCCGGAGCTCTATCCCGAGCACGACCTGTTCATCCAGCTGATGAAGTTGAAGAACACGATGCGCTGGGCGATGCGCGAGCAGACCATCACGCACCTCGGCCACGAGTACTACGACTGACATGCGATACAAGACGATCGATGACCTGCCCGTGCACTGCCAGCTCAATCTCCCCCGTCCCGCGCTGGACGTTTACAAGGACGCCTGGAACCAGGCCTGGGAAAAGTCGCGGGACTTCCGCCAGGCGCGCTCGCGCGCGTGGGAGGAAGTGCGGCGGGCGTTTGAAAGGGATTCGATGACGGGGCGGTGGGTGAAGAGAGAGCTCGGAGAGGAGATTGAACGCAGAACGCAGAACGCAGAATGAGAACTTAGAATTGAGGTGGCGCTTCGCGCGCGTTCTTTTCTAAATTCTTATTCTGCGCTCTGCGTTCTGCGTTCAATTCCCAGGAAATGCGGCCGCACCCGATCACCGAGCACGGCCGCCCTCGGATTTACCGCGTCCTCGATTCCATCCCCGTCGCGATCGCGTTCACTTTCGCGTTCTTGATCTTCGACGGCAGCATCTTGTGCGCCACGCCCTGCAGCTTCTTCACCGGGCGCAGCAGGGGGTGCTCCCACATCTCGAGCAGCGTCTCCTTGCGCGCGGCCATCATGTCGCCGAGCTGGCGGAGCTGTTCCTCGTCCAGCGCTTCGCGCGCGGCGGAGAACATCTCGCTCTCCTCTTCCTTGATGTGGTGCTCGATCAGGTCCATCAGCACCTTCGCCTTCGCCTCGAACTCGTGCGACTTCGGATTCGCGGCGGTCAGCGCCGGCAGCACCATGTCGACGACGTGATGCTCTTCCGTCGCCTCGTACACCAGATGCTCCTCCTCCGTCTTGCGCGTCGCGGCCTTGAAGGCTGGATAGAAGATCTCCTCCTCCAGCTGCGAGTGCATCTTGATCTCGCGCTCGATCTCGCTGCAGAGATGCTCGCGCTCTTTGACTCCGCTCGTCTCATTGAGGCGCCGCAGAAGCTGCTTCACCTTCGTGTGGTCGGCCTTCAACATCATGATTGCGTTCGGCATCCGACACTCCTCCTTTTCGATCGTTTTCGATTGGAAGGAATGCGCGAGACGTACCAGAATGAAAGAAATTGAGAGACGGAGAGACAGAGAAATAGAGGAGCGCGGTAATGTATCGTCTCAGCCTCTATCTCTCAGTCTCTTTGTCTCTCAGTCACTATGTACACTCGCAATCTCGGCACACTCAAAGTCTCCCCAATCGGCCTCGGCTGCATGGGCATGTCGGAGTTCTACGGCACGCACGACGACGCGCAGTCGATCGACACCATCCACCGCGCGCTCGACCTCGGCATCAACTTCCTCGACACCGCCGATGCCTACGGTCCCTTCACCAACGAGGAGCTCATCGGACGCGCGATTCGCGGACGCCGCGACTCCGTCGTCATCGCGACGAAGTTCGGCAACGAGCGCAACGCTGACGGCTCTTGGCTCGGGATCAACGGCCGTCCCGACTACGTCAAGGCCGCATGCGACGCATCGCTGCTGCGCCTCGGCGTCGATCACATCGACCTCTACTACCAGCATCGCGTCGACGTGAAAACACCGATCGAGGATACCGTCGGCGCGATGAGCGATCTCGTGCGTGCGGGCAAAGTGCGCTGCATCGGATTGTCCGAGGCGGCGCCGGGCACCATCCGGCGCGCGCATGCGATTCATCCCCTCACCGCGCTGCAGACCGAGTACTCGATCTGGAGCCGCGAGCCCGAGGACGAGATCCTGCCCACGGTGCGCGAGCTCGGCATCGGCTTCGTTGCGTACAGCCCGATCGGACGCGGCTTCCTCTCCGGAAAGATCAAAACCATCGACGACTTCGAGCCTGGCGACTACCGGCGCTCCTCGCCGCGCTTCAAAGGCGAGAACTTCGACCGCAACCTGCACATCGTGACGCGCGTCGAGGAGCTCGCGCGGACGAAAGGCGTCACGCCCGCGCAGCTCGCACTGGCGTGGGTGCTCTCGCGCGGCAACGACATCGTCCCGATTCCCGGCGTGCGCCGCATTCCGCACCTCGAAGAGAACGCCGCCGCGGTGAACATCACGCTCAGTCCCGAAGAGATCGCGGGAATCGATGACGCGGTGCCGAAAGGGACTGCGGCCGGCGACCGATATCCCGACATGACGAGGGTGAATCAGTGATGCTCGACCCCAACGTTCAAACCGCACTCGATGCGCAGGGGATGATCTACGAAGTCGTGCCCTGCGATCCTCTTCTCGCCGACACTGCCGAGTTCTGCGCGCACTACAACATCCCGCCGGAGAACGCGTGCAACACGATCGTCGTCGTGGTGAAGACGGAGCCGCGGCGCTACGTCGCATGCCTCGTCAACGCGACGTCGAAGCTCGACGTGAACAAGAAGCTCGCCGCGATCATCGGCACGAAGAAACTCTCGTTCGCCGCATCGGAAGAAACTGCGGAGCTCACGGGCCAGATGATCGGCGGCGTGACGCTGCTCGCGCTGCCCGCGGACTGGCCGGTCTATATCGACGAGCGCCTGCTCTCCCTCGATTACGCGATCCTCGGCGGCGGCAATCGTTCGAGCAAGATCAAGCTCGCGCCCGAGGAACTGCGCAAGATTCCGAACGCCTCCGTGGCGGACATCAGCGTTCCTCGCTGATCTTGCGCAATCCGGGGGCGCCGAGGAGTCTGTGGAGCGCGGGCGTCCACGCCCGCAGTGATCGGACGTCCCGTCCGATCACTAAGATTGGTCGCCGGGCGGGACGCCCGACGACTGCGGACGGGACGTCCGCGCTCCGTCACATTGCCGAGTGACGGCGCGCATCGTCCGTCGTGACACCCTCCCCCACACTGCAAATCGTGACAACCGATACGCGTCCGCCGACGCTGCTCCTCTCCGCGGCGCTGCTCGTCGCGTTCTTCAGCGGCTACGAGCTGCTCGATCGCGTCGTTCTCGCCAACGTCCTCTCCGGCGAAGCGCGCGAACTGCTGCATGGGCTCAGCGGCATCGCCGGCTCGGTGCTGCTCACGATCTTCATCGGCTGGTATCTCGTCCGCAATCCGGTCCGCGAGCGGCGCATCGAACAGCTCCGCTGGCTCGTGCAGATGCGATGGATCGCGGCGGGATTCAGCCTCGCGCTCATCGTCATCACCGTGCCGCTGATGGGCGTCGTGCCGGCCGATCAACTCCCCTCGCTGCTGTCATGGCTCGGCATCATGGTCGGGGGCAACTTCGTCTTCTCCCGCACCCTTGGCCGCGACGAGCACTTCGACCGCCAGATCATGGCGCAGATGACGCTCGACACCATCGTCGTCACCGGCCTGCTCAACGCATCGGGCGGCATCGAGAACCCGCTCGTCATCACGTATCTCTTCGGCGTCTTCATCGCCGCCGTGCTGCTGCCGAAACGCAAAGCGCTCGTCATCACGCTCACCATCGCCGCCGCCCTCACCGTCCTCGTCCTCCTTCCGCACACCGCGCTGCGACTCGCGCCGGCCCTCTTCACCATCGCGCGACTGACCTCCATCCTCGCCGTCATGTTTCTGACCGCGTACTTCACGACGATGGTCATGGAGCGCCTGCGGGAGTCCGCGAACCGCCTCGAAGGCGTGATCGAAGCCGCCGGCTTCGGCATGCTCGTCGTCGACGCGCACGGACGCATCGTCTGGCATTGGGACGACGCGATGATCGGCAGCGACTGTCCGCACGATCACGATCATGCCGGCACGCGCGTCTGCTTCGCCTGCGCGGCGCGGGAGACGCTCGCCAACGGGCAACCGCGCGAGACGGAAGTGCGCGATGCCGCACCGAGGCACTTCCGGCATGCGACCTTTCCGGTTCGCAATACGGCGGGAGAGGTGGTGCAGACGGTGCACGTCGTCGAAGAGATCACGTCGCGCAAGGAGCTCGAAGCGCAGGCGCTGCACGCGAGCGGTCTCGCGGTCCTCGGGCAACTCGCCGCCGGCGTCGCGCACGAGATCGGCAATCCGTTGTCGTCGCTGCATGCACGCGTGCAGCTGATGAAGCGCCATCCCGATCCTGCGGCGATCGCGGAGAGTCTCGACATCCTCGAAAAGCAGATCGATCGCATCGGACGCATCGTGCGCGGCGTCTCGCATCTCGCGCGCAATCGATTCGACAGCCGCGGACTCGTCGACGCCGATGCCGTCGTGCGCGAAGCGATCTCGCTCGTGCGGTTCGATCGAA
>DATEZA010000072.1:0-20832 GCA_035255945.1 Thermoanaerobaculia bacterium | reverse complement strand
GCTGCGCGAAGGACTCACCACGCGCCGCGTCGTTTTCATCTCGCCGCCGCTCAATCCCGCCGATTACACGAACCGCTTCGGCGACATCCTCGGACTCGAGGACGAGATCATCCAACGCATGCGGCTGCGCATCGAAGAGCGCTTCCTCCGCAAGTGGAGCGACTACTCGCTCGCCGGCACCGCGCGCATGATGACCGCGCCGCTGCTCGTCATTCACGATCGCGACGATCAGGACACGCTCTGGAGCGAAGGAGCCGCACTCGCGGACGCGTGGCCGAGCGCAAAAATGATGACGACGGAAGGCCTCGGACACCGGCGAATTTTGCGCGAGCAGTCGGTAATTGAAGCCGCAGCGAAATTCGTCGCGCAGTGAGATAAACCGGCAAAAACTGCCGCCTCCCCCGCATGTTTCCCCGTGAAACGAGCAGGCATGCTTCCTGCTCTAGGGGAGCTGAACAAAAGACATGCGCGAGGGGTCTTTCACTATGGAAACGAACGTCGCGGCGACCGGAATCCCGGGCCTCGATTACATCCTGATGGGCGGCTTCCCGAGAGGCCGCATTTACCTGATCCAGGGAGATCCCGGTGTCGGAAAAACGACCCTCGGATTGCAATTTCTCCTGGAAGGCGTTCGCAACGGCGAGCCGGTTCTCTACGTCACGCTCTCCGAAACGAAGGAAGAGCTGTTCGAGGTGGCGCGCTCGCACAGCTGGTCGCTGGACGATGTCCCGATCTACGAACAATTGATCGGCGAAGAGGCGCTCCAGGAGGAGGAGGAGACCGTCTTCTACCCGGCCGAGATCGAGCTGGGCGAGACGGTCAAAGGCATCCTCATGGAAGTCGAGCGGATCAAGCCGGCGCGCGTCGTCATCGATGCACTGAGCGAAATCCGTCTGCTCGCGCAGAGCGGTCTGCGCTATCGCAAGCAGATCCTCGCGTTGAAGCAATTCTTTGCCAGGCGCAAGGCGACCGTGCTCTTTCTCGACGACCGCACGGCCGAAATCAGCGACATTCAATTACAGAGCGTGCCGCACGGCGTCGTCGAATTACAGCGCTACACGCCGATGTACGGCGCGGCGCGGCGCCGGTTACAACTCATCAAAATTCGCGGACTCAATTTCAGAGACGGGTATCACGACTTCAGCATTTCGACCGGCGGCCTGCTCGTCTATCCGCGCCTGGTTGCCGCCGATCACCGGCAGCAAGTCCCGCTGCAGCGGATGCCGAGCGGACTGGCTCCGCTGGACGAAATGCTGGGCGGCGGCATCGATCGCGGCACGAGCACGGTAGTCATGGGACCGGCGGGCGCCGGCAAATCGGCGCTGGCGACGCAATACGCGATCGCGGCGGCGAAACGGGGCGAAAAAGCGGCCATGTTCATCTTCGAGGAGACGATCTCCAGCCTGATGCACCGTTCATCGTCGCTCGGATTCGAGGTCGAGCGTTACGCGCGAGAGGGGCTGTTGACCATTACTCCGGTCGACCCCGCGCAATTACAGCCGGGTCAATTCGCGCAACTCGTGCGCGATACCGTCGAAAACGAAGGAGTCCGCGTCCTGGTCATCGACAGTCTCAATGGCTATCTCAATGCCGTGCCCGAGGAAAAGTTCCTGATTCTGCATCTGCACGAGCTGCTCAATTACCTCGGACAGCACGGCGTCGCGACGGTGCTCGTGTTCGCACAGCACGGCCTCATCGGATCGATGCAGACGACGGTCGATGTCAGCTACCTCGCCGATTGTGTGATCCTCCTCCGCTATTTCGAATCCGAAGGAACGATTCACAAGGCCATTTCCGTCATGAAGAAACGCAGCGGACCGCACGAAACCACGATCCGCTCCTACAGTATGAATCCCGAAGGTTTGCACATCGGCAATGTGCTGGAGCGCTATCACGGCGTCTTTACAGGCGTGCCGGTGATCATGGACAAGGGCCGCAACGCGCCGGACGCGGTCACAGGCTGATCGTGGAACGCAACGACTCCATTTTCGTAGTGGCGCCGATCGGCCGCGATGCGGACCTCATCTGCCGCCAGATGCGCACGAACGGCATCGTCTGCGAAAAAGCAGACAGCATCGAGGAAGTGTGCGACCACATCATGCACGATGAGGTCGCGGCGCTCGTAATGACCGAGGAAGCGCTCGGCCCCGGGTCGATGGCACTACTCGCAAAAACGCTCGCCGATCAACCGGCATGGTCAGAAATCCCATTATTGATTCTGACCGGCGTTCCGGCCCTCGAGCACCGTTCGCATTCCTTCGCTGCATTGGGACGCCGCACGAACGTCACACTCGTCGATCGGCCGGTACGCATCAAAAGCCTCGCCAGCGCATTACGCGCCGCATTGCGCGCACGAAAACGTCAATACGAAGTGCGCGACCTGATGCGCCAGCTCGAAGAGCGCATACACGAGCGCGACCGGTTCCTCGCCGTCCTCGGACACGAATTACGCAATCCGCTCGGCGCAATCATGCTCGCATCGCAAATGTCCGACGCCGACGGCCACCTCGATCAGGAACATGTAAGGGTCATCGAACGCCAGTCGCGGCATCTGACGCGCCTGGTCAATGACCTGCTCGACTTATCGCGCGTCGCCGCCGGAAAAATTGTCCTCAAGAAGCAGCACCTCGATTTACGCGACATGGCGCGGCAGTCGATGTCCGTCGCGCAGCCGCTCGCGGACAAAGCGCACGTCGAATTACGCACGGTATTTCCGGGACATCCATTAGTGGTCGAAGCCGATCCGGTGCGTATTGAACAGATCATCACGAATCTCGTGACGAATGCGGTCAAGTACACACCGGAGGGCGGACACGTGACGTTGCAGCTAGCGTCGGAAGATGGCGAAGCGATCATTCGCGTGACCGATGACGGCGTAGGCATCGACCCCGATCGCATCGGCCGCATTTTCGAATTGTTTGCGCAGGCCGAAAACGCCATTGGACGCGCACAAGGCGGCATGGGCATCGGACTCGCGCTCGTACGCAATCTCGTGCAATTGCACAATGGCACCGTCTGCGCGAAGAGCGACGGCGTCGGCAAAGGAAGCGAATTCTGCGCGCGTCTGCCATTGGCAAAAACGCAGTCGGTGATCGCGGCGAAACCTGAAATCCCGCTCCAGAACGACATCCCGATGCCGCTGCGGCGCATTGTGGTCGTCGAAGACAATCCCGACATCCGCGATCTCCTCCGCCTGAAACTTCGCCGGCTCGGGCACGACGTCGCCGACGCGCGCGACGGCATCGAAGGACTCGACGTCATCCTCCGCGAGAAGCCCGACCTCGCGCTGGTCGACCTCGGCCTCCCCGGCATGGACGGCTACGACGTGGCGAAAGGCATCCGCAGAGAGCTCGGCAAAGACGTCGTGCTCGTCGCGGTCAGCGGATTCGGCCAGCCCGACGATAAGCGGCGCGCGATCGAAGCGGGCTTCGACGATCACATCACCAAGCCCGCCGATGTGAACGACATCGAGAACGTTCTGAAACGCTTCCCGCCGCGGGCGTAAAATTTCTTCTTACCTCATGTCCGAAGTGACGCAGCTGCTCCGCGACTGGAGCGAGGGGCGGGAAGGCGCGCGCAACGAGCTTCTCGACCTCGTGTACGAGCCGCTGCGTCTGATCGCGGAGCGGCATCTCCATCGCGAGCGCCAGGGACACACGCTGCAGCCGACCGCGCTCGTGCACGAGCTCTACCTCCGCTTCGTCGATCAGCGGCGCGTCGACTGGCGCGATCGCACGCATTTCTTCGCCGTCGCCGCGCAGGTGATGCGGCGGATCCTCGTCGACTACGCGCGGCGCCGGAACAGCGAGAAGCGCGGCGGCTCGATGCTGCCCATCACCCTGACCGCGGCGCTCGATGCGGCGGCCGAGGAGAATTTCGACGTGGTGGCGCTCGACCTCGCGCTGGAGAATCTGGCGGCCATCTTTCCGCAGCAGGCGAAGATCGTCGAGCTGCGTTTCTACGGCGGCCTCACGCTCGACGAAACCGCCGAAGCGCTCGGCATCTCCGCCGCCACCGTGAGCCGCGAGTGGACGATGGCCCGCGCGTGGCTGCGCCGCGCACTCACTCCCTGAACGCGATGACCGCCGATCCCTTCTGGAACAACGTGCGGTCGCTCTTCCAAACGGCGGCGGAGCTGCCGCGCGATCGGCGCGCGGAGTTTCTCGATCGCGAATGCCGCGACGCGGCGATGCGCGCCGAAGTCGAATCGCTGCTCGAAGCACACGACAACGCCGGCACGTTTCTGGAGAAATCGATCTGGGACCTGATCGATGCGAACGATCCGCACCGGCTCGCGGGCACGGCGATCGGTCCGTATCGCCTCGTGCGTCCGCTCGGACACGGCGGCATGGGCACGGTGTTCCTCGCCGTGCGCGCCGATGCGGATTTCGATCAGCGCGTCGCGATCAAACTCGTGCGCGGCGGGACGGAGCTCATCGCGCGATTCCGGCAGGAGCGGCAGATCCTCGCCGCGCTCGAACATCCGAACATCGCGCGGCTCATCGACGGCGGCACGACCGCGGACGGATTGCCGTACCTCGTGATGGAGTACGTGGATGGAAGTCCGATCGACGAATACGTACGCGAGCTTTCACTCGAAGAACGGTTGCGGCTCTTCCTCCAATTGTGCGATGCCGTGCAGCACGCACATCGCAGCCTGGTCATCCATCGCGACCTGAAGCCGGGCAACGTGCTCGTCACGCGCGGCGGCACGCTGAAGCTGCTCGATTTCGGCATCGCGAAACTGACCTCGCAGGTCAGCGAAACGTCGACGCGCTTGATGACCCCCGAGTACGCGTCGCCCGAACAACTCGCCGGCCTCCCCGTCACCACCGCCTCGGACGTCTACTCCCTCGGCCTGATCCTCCGCGAATTACTGGTGTACGACAAGCTCTCAGCTTGTCGCCCAGGTCTCAGCTTGTCGCCAACCTGGAGAGCTTGCCCTACACCTAAACTACGCGGCGATCTCGAAACGATCGTCTCGACCGCACTTGCGCACGAGCCCGCGCGCCGCTACGCCTCGGTCGAAAAATTCGCCGACGACATCCGCAATTACCTCGCCGGTCGTCCGATCGCCGCCCGTCCGGCGACGTTCGTCTATCGCTCATCGAAGTTCGTGCGCCGCAACAAGCTCGGCGTCGCCGCGGTCATCGCGATCATCGCGATCACGACCATCGCTTTCATCGCCACGCTCCAGCAGAAACGCGTCGCGGAACGTCGATTCGACGAGGTGCGCTCTCTCGCGCATTCGGTCGTCTTCGAATTGCACGACGCAATCGCCACGCTTCCCGGCTCGACCGCCGCACGTGCACTGCTCGTCAAACGCGCGCTCGTCTATCTCGATCACCTGGCGGAGGAAGCGTCGGACAACACGCCGCTGCAGCTCGAACTGGCGCGCGCGTACCTGAAGATCGGTGACGTACAGGGCCTGCCGTACAGCGCGAACCTCGGCGACTCGACCGGCGCGATGCGCAGTTATCGCAAGGCGCTGTCGATCGCGCAGGGTGTGCCCGCGGACGACGGCGACGCGTCGCTGATCCTCGCCGATGCGCACGATCACATCGGATTCGTCGAAGAGCGCGCGCTGCATTGGCCGGTTGCGTTGCGCGAGCATCAGGCGGCGCTCGCGATCCGATCGAAGATTGCGCACAGCATCGAGGGCGATTTCGCGCAGGCGCGCACGCTCGTGTCGATCGGCGATTGCATGTACGTCGGAGAGAATCAGATCCCCGCCGTGCAGCTCACGCCGGCGCATGGCTGGTACGAGCGATCGCTGCAGGTGCTCGCGCACATTCCGCCGAGTGCGGATCGCCTGCGCGTGCTGCACGATTCCTCGCGCGCCAATCAGCGCCTCGGCAGCTTCTGGACGTACCGGCACGATCTCAAACGCGCGTTGCAGTATCACGACGCGGCATTGACGGGACTCGAGGAGTGCATGCGTCTCGCGCCGGACGACGCGACCGCGCGCCGCAATTACGCCGATCAGCTGGTGATGAAGGCGACGGCGCAGAACACGTACGGCGACATCGACGGCGTGATCGAAGGAACGCAGCGCGCGCTGCCGATCCTCGACGCGCTCGCGGCCGCCGATCCGAAGAACAGCGAGGCGCAGCACGACCTCGCCTTCGCACACGAACAGCTCGCGCTCGGCCTGATCCGCAAGGAGCGATGGAGCGACGCGCGCGCGCAGGCCGAGCAGGTGCTCGCGATTCGCCAGAAGTTGATCGCGGCCGATCCGAACAATCGCGAAGACCGCCGCGACATGATGCGCACGTACGGCGTGCTGATCGCGATCGAGAAAGCGGCGGGCAATGAATCGGCGGTGGCGGAGCTGGAGGCAAAGTCGAAGACGATCAGCCGGGAGGTCGCGCGATGACCGAGCTCGAGTCCTATCCTGTTGGCCACGCCGTCATCGGCATGCTCGACGTGCGCCGCGCGCTGCCGCTGCGTCAACGCCGGCTCGTCGGACCGTGGTGCTTTCTCGATCGCTACGGTCCGCTCTCGTTCACGAACGAAAAGCCGATGGACCTCGGGCCGCATCCGCACATCGGACTGCAAACGGTCTCGTACCTGCTCGAAGGGGAAGTAATTCATCACGACAGCCTCGGATACGAAGCGCTGCTGCGGCCGGGCGAAGTGAATCTGATGACCTCCGGCCGCGGCATCGCGCACGCCGAGGAGATACCGCGCGGCGCGCTGGGCCGTCTCAACGGAGTGCAGCTCTGGATCGCGATGCCGGACGAGACGCAACGCGCATTCGAGCATCGCAATGAATTGACGCAGGCCGGGTCGATGACGCTCTTCGTCGATGCACCGACGCACCGCGGCGGCGACATCCGCATCGATTCGAAAACCACGATCGCGCTGAATCGCAACTTCGAACACGCGCTGCTCGTGCTCGACGGCTCAGTCGAGATCGAGCATCAGCCGCTCGCAACCGACATGCTTCACTACCTCGGCACTGGCCGCGACGAGATGGAGCTGTCGGGCCGCGGACGAATCCTGATCGTCGGCGGCGAGCCGTTCGCCGGTTCGATCGTGATGTGGCGGAACTTCGTCGCGCGCACGACGGACGAGCTGGTCGCCGCGCGCGACGACTGGCAGCGGCACGAGCGATTCGGCGACGTGCGCGGAGCGGAAGCGGCCCGCATCGATGCGCCGGCCCTGACCGGAAAGGCGCTCGGAAAGGTGCGGCCGCCCGCGGCCTCGTGATGCCGCGCTGGGCCTGGGCCGCCATCGCGACGATCCTCGCCACCGCGCTGCTGGCGTCGGCGATCGGACGATCGATGGAGCTGCCGGCGCGCGATCTCGCGTTGCGATTGCTCCCCGCGCGTCCGGCGACGCATACCGCGATCATCGCCATCGACGAGAAATCGATCGCGCAGCTCGGACGCTGGCCGTGGTCGCGCGCGGTGCTCGCACAACTCGTCGATCGTGCGGCGGATGCGGGCGCGCGCGGCGTGGCGATCGACATCCTGCTCTCCGAGCCGGGACCGGGCGACGAGCAGCTCGCACGCGCGGCGAAGCGACTGCCGGTGATCGCGGTGTCGGTGCTCGACGAGCATGGGCGCTGGCTGATGCCGTCGCGGACGCTCGGGCCGGACATCATCGCCGCACACGGCAACTTCGAGCTCGATCGCGACGGCATCCTGCGCCGCTTCGCCGCGACGAAGCAGAGCAGCGACCGCGCGCTGACAGCCATCCCTGTGGAAGCTGCGTCGATCGTGACTTCCGCACCGGTGCCGGTCGGGAAGTCGATCGCTCCGGCGTTCCGCACGCGGCCACGCGATGTGCCGCAGATTGGTGTAGGGCAAGCTCTCCAGCTTGCCGCGGAGAAGTTCCAGCCCCCCGACAAGCTGAGAGCTTGTCGTACACCGGTCTGCGGCCGGATCGTGTTCATCGGGCCCACCGCGTTCGCGCTTGGCGATCGCGTGCTCACGCCGGTCTCGCCGCGGCCGGAGCCGGGCGTCACGGTGCACGCGGCGGCAACGGAATCGGTCATTCGTGGCGAAGAAGTCCGCGAGCTGCCGCCGATCGTGGCGGGGCTGATCGCGGGCGCGGCGGTCTGGCTGGTGTTGCGCTGGCGCTGGTCGGCGATCGCCATCGTGATGGCGCTCGCATCGCTGATCACCGTCGACATCGCGGCGCCCTTCGTCACCGTCTCGCTGGCCATGGCGATCGCGATCTCGATGCAGACGATCAAAGCGCTGCGGCAGAGCCGCGTTGCGGTGACGAAGCTGACCGAATCGCGGGGGCTGCTCGCGCACGAATTGAAGACGCCGCTCGCATCGATGCGCGGACTCACGCAGCTCCTCGCCGGCTTCGAACTGACCGACGCGGAGCGGCGCCGCGTGACGACGCTGCTCGAGTCCGAAGCGGGTAAGCTGCAATCGATGGTCGACGTGTTGCTCGATCTGGAGCGGTTGCCGCAGCGTGACTTCGAGGCCTCGACATCCGTCATCGATCTCGGAGCGCTCGCCGCATCGCGCGTCGAATTTTTGCAGGCGAGCACGGAACGCACGTTGAGCACATCGATCGCACCGCGAGTCTTCGTCCGCGCCGACGCCGCCCTGCTCGAGCGCGTGATCGACAACCTCGCCGGCAACGCACTGAAGTACACGAGCGATGCGGTGAATGTCGCCGTGCATCAGGAAAACGGCGCGGCGTTCATCGATGTCGACGATCGCGGCCCCGGCATCTCGCACGAAGATCGCGAGCGGATTTTTCAGCGCTTCTTCCGCGGCTCGTCGGCCGCAGGCACGCAGGGGCTCGGACTCGGATTGTCGTTCGTCGCGGAAGTCGCGCGCTGGCACGGCGGGAGCGTGTCGATGGAGCCGTTGGCGGCGGGCGGGTCGCGATTTCGGTTCGCGATTCCGATCGGTGTGGCCTGATGGCGATCGTGCTGGTGGTCGACGACGATGCCGGTATCCGCGAGAGCGCGGCGATGGCGCTGCGCAAAGTCGGCCATCGCGTGCACGAAGCGAGCGATGCGGAGTCGGCGCTGCAAATCATGCGCGAGCACAAGTTCGAAGTCGTCGTCAGCGACATCTACATGCCGGGCGCGGATGGGATCTCGCTGCTGCAGACGATCAGCGAGCGAAAAGAGGCACCGCGCGTGATCCTGATGACGGCACGCGGCAGCATCGAGACGACGGCGCTCGCGCATCGCATCGGCGCATTCGATTACCTCGCGAAACCGTTCGAGCTCTCCGAACTCATTGCACGTGTCGCGGCCGCGGTGAAACGCAGCGAGCCCGAAAACGCGCAGATCGAGCCGGCGGTGCCGTCGAGGATCATCGGATCGCATCCGGCGATGATCGCGATGTACAAAGCGATCGCGCGCGTCGCATCGCTGCCGGTCCCGGTGCTGATCTTCGGCGAGAGCGGCAGCGGCAAGGAGCTCGTCGCGCAATCGATCCACGACCTCGGCGCGCGAGCCGGCGGCCCGTTCGTGGCGATCAACTGCGGTGCGATTCCCGACACGCTGCTGGAAAACGAGCTGTTCGGATCGACGCGCGGCGCGTTCACCGATGCACGCGCGGACCGCCGCGGCGCACTCTCGCGCGCGGACGGCGGCACGCTCTTCCTCGACGAGATCGGCGACATCTCGCCATCGTTCCAGGTCAAGCTGCTCCGCTTTCTGCAGGACGGCTCGGTCACCCCCCTCGGCGCGGAGAAGAGCCATCGCGTCGACGTGCGCGCGATCGCGGCCACGCATCGCGACATCAAGTCGATGGTGGCCGAGGGGACGTTCCGCGAGGATTTGTATTACAGACTGGCGGGATACGAGATCGCCGTGCCGCCGCTGCGCAAGCGCCAATCGGACATTCCGCTGCTGGTCGAGCACTTCAAACAGAAAGTCGCGAAGGAGATGCGCCGCGAGTCGATCGCCGGACCCACGCAGGCCGTGCTCGACGCATTCATCGCGCATGCGTGGCCAGGAAACGTACGCGAGCTGGAGCAGGTCGTCCGCCGCGCAATCATCGACAGCGGCGCCCTGATCGATGCACACGCAGTGTCATCCACACTAACCGCAATCGCCCCCCATGGTGGTGGTGTACGACAAGCTCTCAGCTTGTCGCCCCCCGACCCCGACGAACCGCCGGACCAGCTCGTACCACTCGATGAAGCCGAACGCCGCCACATCCTCGCCGTGCTGCAGGCGACGGCCGGGAATCAGACGCAGGCCGCGTTCATTCTCGGCATCGAACGGAAGACGCTGGCCCGGAAGCTCAAGCGGTACGGAATCAAAGGTGACGCATGAAGAAGCTCGCACTGCTGCTGTTGGTTGCATCGTCTGCGCTCGCGCAGGATTCGGTCGACTATCGATTCGATGAAGTAAAGCGCAAGGTGACGGTGACGAGCGCGCAGCAGGAGCGCGCGGTGAACAAGGGTCAGCACGCGCAGAGCGGCGACAAGGTCACGACCGGCTGGTTCTCGTACGCGCTGATCGCGGCGGAACGGTATCGCGCAAAGTTCGAGATCTTCAGCTCGACGGATGTGCAGCTCGCGTCGAATACGCCGGGCGTGATCCTGTCGGTCGAGCGCGGACGGCTGCACGCGATCTTCGACAAGATCACCGGCACGGAGCCGCGCATGGTGAAGACGCCAGGTGCGCTACTCGCGGTGCGCGGCACGCAATACACGGTGAACGTCGGCGCGGACGGCAACACGACGCTCGATGTGTTCGAAGGAACCGTCGAGGTGAATTCGCCGCTGCAGAAAGAGCCGTTCTTCGTGCGCGCCGGCCAAGAGTCGACGTTCTCGCGCCGCGAGCCGCCGCGCGCGATGCCGATGCCGAAGGGCAGAACGCCGGATGGACGGACGCAGCGCGAGCCGGGACAGGGGCAGCAGCGCGATGGGCGGCCGCAGGATGGGGGGCATCGCGGGGCGGGTGGGACGGGGGGGACGGCGCCGGGACATGGTGGAGGGAATCCGCCGCCGCCGAAGCCGGAATGACGCGAGCGGGGGAGTCATTCTGACCCTCCTTACGACGCCTTCCTCTCTGCGTGGTGCGTGGCACCTCGTTTGTCTTTGTCTCCCATTGCCAAAAGGAGAAAAGACAAATGAAACGAGCACTCATCATCACCTTCGCAATCACGATTCTGGCCGCGAGTGGCGCGTACGCGCAGCACGGCGGGCCTGAGCACGGAGAACCAGCGCATGGATTCGGCGGGCCGGCGATCATCGGATCGGACGGCACGGTGTACGTGACCAAGGCCTCCGCGACCGCGGGCTCCGTCGACATCGTCGCGATCCGTTCGACCGGCGCGGCTGCGTGGACCGCGACGATCAGCGATCGCGGGCGGCTGCTTCTTGCCGACGGGAACCTGCTGTCCGCGTCGGACACGAGGAGCAGCGACGGCACGTTCACGTCGACGATCACCGCGATCTCGACCGGAAGCGGGAACGTCGCGTGGACGAAATCGTTCACCGGACTGGCCGAGCCGATCGGTGCATTCAACGGCGGGACGTATGTGAGCGTAGTCGTTCCAGCAGCAACTCAGGGGGGAACCGCCACGCGCTCGCTTGTCGGATTGAGCGACAGCGGGGCGGTGCTTTGGACGACGACGCTGTAGAACGAGCGAGCCCCTCACCCCTGGCCCCTCTCCCCGCGACGCGGCGAGAGGGGGACGGAGAAGGAGAGATCATGCCGACATTCATTTTTGTGCCGCGCTGTATGGAGTGCCGCGAGCCGGCGGCGGTGGTCGACGAGGGGAAGTATTTCTGCGGGAGCTGCTTCCTCGAGCGCACGCGCAAGGTGCACCACGAAAAAGCGGAGGCCGAAAAGCAGCAGAAGCGCGCTAGCTGAGGATCTTCCCTAGAGCGGTGGCTGAAGGCCGGGTGAGGGGCTCGGCAACTCCCTCCAACGGTAGGTGGACCGTGAATGTCGAGCCCACTCCCCGTTCCGACTGCACCTCGATCCTCCCGCCCAGAATTTCCGTAAAGCTCTTTGTGAGAGAAAGTCCGAGGCCGGTGCCCTGCTTGCCGAACTTGCGGCCTTCGTCGGTCTGGTGGAAGTGATCGAAGATCTTCGGGATCTCGGACTGGCTGATGCCGATGCCGTGATCGCTGACCACGAAGCTCACCGACTCGCGTCCGAGCGGGGAGACATTCGCCGGCATCTGCGTCACCTTCAGCTGCACGATTGAGCCGGCGGGTGAGAACTTCACGGCGTTCGAGAGGAGGTTGAAGAGGACCTGCTTCAGGCGCGCTTCGTCGAGGCACGCGCTGGTGACCTGCGGATCGATCGACGTGACGATGCTGATCTGCGAGTCCTGCGCGGTCCCTTTCATCACCCGCTCGACCGACGTGATCGTCTCGCGCAGATCGAACGTCTCGAAGTTCACGCGCAGCTTGCCCGCCTCGATCTTCGACAGATCGAGGATGTCGTTGATGAGGTTGAGCAGGTACGAGCCGGCGGTGTTGATGTTCTCCAGGAAGCGGTAGAAGCGCGGCTCGAGCACGGCCTTCGATGTCTTCAGCAGAATCGCGGAGAAGCCGATGATCGAGTTGAGCGGCGTGCGCAGCTCGTGCGACATGTTGGCGAGGAACTGGCTCTTGGAGCGATCGGCGGCGACGAGCCGCACGTTTGTCTCGCGCAGCTCCGAGGTGCGATCGGCGACGCGCTGTTCGAGGGCGAACGTGAGTCCTTCGAGGTCCTGGTAGAGCCGCGCATTGGCAAGCGCGATCGCGGCCTGGTTTGCAATTGCGGTGAGCAGCACGACGTCGTCGCGCGTGAACTGATGGCGCTCGTAGCTCTGCACCACGATCGCGCCGACGACGTGATTGCGCGCGATCATCGGCACGCCGAGCCACGACTCGGTCGGCTCCTCATCGGCCATCACCGACGAGAGGCCGAGCTTTCGTTCTTCGGACGCGGTGCGCAGGAGCAGCGGCTGGCGCTGCAGCACGACGTACGACGTGAGTCCCGCACCGAGCGGGATGCGCGTCTTCGGCTGCAGCACGTCGGCGCGGATGTCGTATTCGAGCCGCAGCTCGTTCGCGGTCTCGTCGAGCAGCGCGATGGTGAAGAACGACACGTCGACCACTTCCTTGCATGCCTCGTAGACGGAGATCATCAGGTCCATCGTCGAGACGTTGAGCGCGATCGTGCGGCCGACGTTCGTCAGCGATGAGAGTCGTTTGACGAGATCGCGACTCGCGCTTCGCTCCACCGCCAGCTTGCGCGCGATGAGGTTGATCAGCACGCCGACGCCGGACCAGCCGAGGAGTCCGGGCCAGCGAAGCGATGGAACCGAAACGGCGACGAGCACCGCGAACGGCAGCGTGGTGAGAAAGACGAGGAGGTCGACGAGCAGGAGGATCGGAATCGTGCGCGCGGCGTAACCGTATGCGCGCTCGACGTTCGCCATCACCGCGCAATTGGTCAGCTGCAGTGCGAGTCCGCAGAGCGCGATGCGTCCGGCGGAGGCGAGCGTCGCTTCGAGTATCGGCGCGTGTCCGCCCGACCATTCGTAGACGAGCGCGGCGACGACGACCGGAATGCCGTACGTCCCGAACTGCCCCCACACCTTCACGTACTCGACCAGCGGATCGGCATCTTTGCGTTTCACGACCTGCATCGTGCTGACCAGTCGCGCGAGGACTGCGGCGAGCACGCCGAGCCACGCGGAGACGACGAGCCCGAGGATGGGGATGGTGATGGTGAGCGCGGTGAGCGAGAAGGCGACGAAGACGACGTCGGTGAGCGAAAACTTGAGGAGGCCGAGGGAGAGCGAAAAGGCGAAGAGGATGAGGACGAGCGGGATGAAGGATTCGCCGAGCGCGGCGGCGATCGCCTGCGGCTCGTGCATGCGGCGCGCAGTCATGGCGATCAGCAGCGCGAGTCCGAGCGCGCCCTGCGATGCGAACACGACGAGCATGTCTCGCCGAGACGCGGAACGGTGCGGTTGAGCAACGAGCACCATGATTGGACCGTTGGCGAAATGTTACGCCGGTTTCGAAAATGCGGAGTGCGGCGGCCATGCCGCCGCTGCCTTTTCAAAGGGCGGCCATGCCGCCCGGCCCGCGCGCGGCATGGCCGCGCGTCTCGGGAGCGGCGGCATGGCCGCCGCACTCCGCTGCGCAGTTAAGGGGCGAAGGCTGCGCGGAGGGCGCCGACGTGCGGCCGTACTGACGGCTCGAAATCGAGCGCCTGCATGATCGCGCCGGCGATGTGCTCGGGCACATTCGCGTTGAGCTCGCGCAGCGGCCGCGGCTTCGCGGTGAGATGCAGGTTGATCATCTCCGGCAGCGGCGCGCGGTAGGAATTCGGGAACGGCATGTCGGCGGCGAGCGCGAGATAGAGCACGACGCCGAGCGAGTAGACATCGCTGCGCTCATCGTACGGACGGCCGATCAGGCGCTCCGGCGCCATGAACTGCGGCGTGCCGAGGATCGTGCCGGCTTCGGTGATGCCGTCCATGTCGGCGGGCTTTTCGGTGTCCATCAAACGCGCGATGCCGAAGTCGACGACCTTCACCACTTCCGCGCCTTCGAACTGATGGAGGAACACGTTGTCGGGCTTGATGTCGCGATGGACGATGCCTGCGGCGTGCGCGGCGCCGAGCGCTTCGCAGACCGGGATGGCGATATCGGCGCAGCGCTTGACCGGCAGCTGCGGCGTCTCGCGCAGCAGCGCGCCGAGCGTGCGTCCGGAGAGGAGCTCCATCACGAGGTACGGCATGCCGGTGGAGGAGATGGCGAAGTCGAGGACTTCGACGGCGTTCGGATGATTGATCCGGCACGCCGCAATGCCTTCTCTCCGGAAGCGCGCGATCTGCTCCTTCGAATCGGCTTCGGTGGTGGGACGCAGCACTTTGATCGCCACGGGACGCCGCAGCGCGATGTGCATCCCGCGATACACGGCGCCGAATCCACCCTCGCCGATTTTTTCGTCGAGGCGGTAGGCGTCGTCGAGGACGCTGCCGGTCAGCGCGTTCGACAGCGCGCCGAACATGCGCTGCGTGTGGTCCTGCGCGACGAGCAGCTGTTCGTTGCGCCGCTGCAGATCGAAGTTCTTCTGGCGCAGCTCGCGCTGCAACCGGAACAGTTTCACCTGCATGCCGACGCGCGCCAGCACCTCGGCCGGCTCGAACGGTTTGGTGATGTAGTCGACACCGCCCGCTTCGAACGCGCGCACTTTCTCCGCGATGTCTTCCACCGCGGAGATGAAGATGACCGGGATCTCGCGCGTGCGCTGCATGCCCTTGAGCGCCTCGCACACTTCGTAGCCGCTCATCTTCGGCATCTGGATGTCGAGGAGGATGATCTCCGGCGGCTCGAGCTCGATCATCTGCAGCGCGTCGCGGCCGTTGGAGACGGCGCGCACGACGTAGCCCGATTGCTCGAGGATGCCGCTGAGCAGCATGCGATTGACGCCGTTGTCATCGACTACGACGACGGATCCGTTGGACATATGCAGACAGCGGCCAGTTTACGCCGCCTCGCTGCCCTCGTGAACTGATCGTCGAAGCGGCGCGGCAGCGGCACGACTTCGTGCTTGTGACGCCAGCTTTCGGTCTCCAGCATGATGTTGAAACCGGCGGCGGAGACGATGCGCGCGGCGCGGGCGAGCATCGGCGCGAGCGGGAAGGTGCGGCGCGCGATGACGATTGGTGCGTCGATGTACTCGAGCTGCTGCAGCTCGCGCGCATGTGCGGTGAGGTGCCGCAGCTCCTCGTCGCTACCGGAGTGCGCGACGAGCCAGAAGTCTTCCTGCTCCGCGACTTCGGGCGGCTCGCGCAGATCGAGCTCGATCACGCGATCGGCGTCGATCGCATGCGTCAGTGGCTCGACGACATACGCGGTCTCGAAGTGCGGCATCACTGCGCCTGTGGCGGCGGCATATGCGTCCCACTGTAGCAAGCGCGCGACGTAATCGATCGGGACGTCGACATCGCGCAATTCGCCGAGGAGGCCGCACGGAAATGCGTCGACGATGATCCGTTCGTAATCGCTGAACGTCGCGGAGGTGACGGTCGGGATCTCTTCCGTGATGCGCGGCTCTTCAACTGCGGTGAGGATCGCCGAACGATCGCGCAGGCCGAGGCGCGTGAGCACGCGGCGCGCGCGGGAGAGATGTCCGAGGCCGCCGCCGATCGCGTAATAGAGAATCATCGAAGAGCTCAACATAGCGCCGCGCTTCTTCGCGTGCATCGCATTTCTCGCGCACGAGTTGTTGCGACGTGGTGCCGAGCGCGCGGATCTCGTCGCTGCACATGCGTGCGGCGCGATCGATCGCGGAGCGGCAATCGTGCTCGTCGCCCGGCTCGAAGAGGATCGCCGCGGGCAGATCCTTCATGCCGCCGACGCGTGACGCGATGGCCGGGATGCCGAGCGCCGCGGACTCGATCAGCACGTTCGGGAAGCCATCGTAGTGCGACGGCAGCACGACGAAATCGCACGCGAGGTAATGCGGGATCAGCTCGAATCGATCGAGTGCGGCGACGCGCGTGTGCGGAAGGTCGTCAAGCGCGAGCTCCCCTTCGCCGACGATCAGCAGATGAAATTCGTGCTTCGTTTTGCGCAGCGCGTCGAGAAAAAACGGGACGCCTTTTTTTGCTTTGAGGTGGCCGAAGAAACCGAGCTTCCTCGTCATCCCGAGCGTAGTCGAGGGACCTGTGTGGGCGGGAGGCGCGCCGCCCGCGCCCCCAGGTCCCTCGACTACGCTCGGGATGACGGTGGCGCGCGCGCGATCACCATCCGTCGCCTGCCACAGTTCGAAATCGATGCCGTTTGCGATGACGCGCGGCTCGAGTCCTTCGTACAGCGCGGCGATCTTCTCCGCGTGCTCGCTGGTCACCGTGCAGACCGCGGCGGAGCGGCGCAGCGCGTCATCGAGCACCGGCTTGCGGCGCGGGTCGAACAGACCTGTATCGAGCTCGTTGCCGCGGATCAGCGTGACGAGCGGGCAGTCGAGCCATGCGGCGAACATCGGCGCGGCGAGCAGCGGAAGGTATCCGCCGAACGCGACGACATGAGTGGGATGGGATTCGCGAATGCGATTCCAGGTCACGTTGATCGTGTGCGCGGCGTCGGGAAAACTGCGATCGAGGTGCACGACATCGACCTGCACGCCGGCGCGGCGGAGTCCGCGCACGATGCGGTCGCACGACACCGACATCCCGCCGCGATCGGGCGGATAGTTTTCCGTCAGCCAGAGCAGCCGATGCATCAGCTGTCTCCGAACGACGGCTCGCGCTCGTCGTCGAGATCGGCCAGCGCGGCGTGCTTGCGCCGCGAATCGAACGAGCGGACGTCGTAGTCGTCGTAGAACGAGTCAGCCGCGGCGGCGAGTCCGAGTCCGATCGGCGCGAACGCAGCCGCGGTGTAGAAGTGATGGCGGAAGCCGTAGGCGTACTCGCGTCCGTTCGTCGTGTTCAACTCGTTATTCGGACGGCGGGCGACGCAATCGAGGCAGGTGGTGTAGTTGGTCGAGGCGGCGAGATGTTCGGCGCACATCGGACGTCCGCACGTCGCGCATTCATTCGTCGCGGGATTGCCGCAATCGCGAAACATCAGGAAGCCGCGCTGCGCTGCGCATTCGTTCATCGTCATCTCCTCACTTCGCGGGCTGCAGGCGGCGGAACAGGTCGGTGATTACGCCGAGGACGACTTGCGGATCGACCGCATTCGCGGAGGTCAGCTTCATCGTCTTGCTCTCCGACAGCGACGTCTTCTTCTCGCCCGCTTCGCCGCCCTGCACTTCGTACGACTTGTTGCGCACGGTGAGCTCGACGTCGACGGTGCACTTCTTCGAGTCTTTCGTCTTCGTCTTCCACTTGCCGCTGCGGCCTTTCTTGGTGACGCTGCGATGGCGGATCACATCACTCACGCTCCACCGCAGCCGGCTTCCATCGATCAAAATCGCCTCGGCCGACATCCACGGATCGTTGTAGAAAGTCTCGGTCAATCGCTCGCGCGGCTTTTCGGTACGCAGCAGTTTTTCCTTCGCCATCGGCGCGCGCAGATCGAGCACGAGCTCGACCGATTCACGCGGCTCGATGTCGTCGCGCAGGACGTAGAGCATCGGTATGGCACAGATGCGGAGGTTGTCCGACACGTCGATGTTGCGCGTCTTGAGATACATGACGAGCGTGTAGATGAAGACGGCGAGGAACGCGATCAGCCAGCCGAGCGTGACCTGTTCCGGCAGTCCCATCGCCAGCATCGCGCTGTTGCCGGCGATGGCGATGACGATGCCGCCGACAAAGGTGCAGCCGAGGGTCGCGCAGCCGCCGGAACCGAGGATTTTGTCCATGCCGGCGATCGGCTCGAGCAACGCGATGAGCTCGTCGATCGGGCGGACCAGCTTCACCTGCTTCTGCGCGACGATCTGCCGCTGTTCTTCATTGAGCGCTTTGTAGGCACGCCACGCCTTCAGCATTCGATCTCCTCACTGTCTCGGAGCGCGGCCGTCCCGGCCGCAGCCGGCGAGCGTCTCGCTCGACGGCCCAACGGCGACCGGGCGAGACGCCCGCTCGCTGCGGACGGGACGTCCGCGCTCCACTGTTCGTAAACGTGTCTCAAGGCGGCGAGGGCCGCGTTCCAGGTGAAATCGCGGAGGATCGTTTCGCGCGCGCGGACGCCGAGGTCGCGCACGAGCTGGGGATGATCGAGGAGGATGCGGAGCGCGCGCGCGAGCTCGTCGGGACGCTCGGGATGCACGAGCCAGCCGTTCTCGCGATGCGTGATGACCTCGCGCACCGGCGCGAGATCGGACGCGACGACGGCGGTGCCCGATCCCATCGATTCGACGATCTTCAGCGGGGCGCATCCCTGCACGCTGTTGCGGGGACAGTCGGTCAACGGCGCGACGGAGAGGTATGCGTGCTGCCGCCACGCGGAGAGCTCGGGCTCGTCCATCGCGAACTTCCAGATGATGCGATCGGCGATGTTCAGTTTTTCGGCGAGGCGCTCGTACGAACGCCACGCGCGCGATTCGTGCGAGCCGATGATCGCGAGCCTGAGCTGCGTGAAGTCGGCAAGACGTGCGAAGGCGCGGAGGAGCGTGTCGATCCCCTGCCACGCTTGCGGCGCGCCGAAGTAGAGGAGGTACTGCTCGTCGATCGGGCGCGGCTTCGGCGTGTCGAGGTCGGAGCCGTTCGGGATGACGCGCACCTTCGGCGAATCGAGATAGGCGGCGGTGGTGTGAGAAGGCGTAATGATCACGTCGGCCGCGTCGCAACAGGCGCGTTCGAGCGCGCGGATTTTGTCCAACGTGCGCGGCGCGATCGCATCGAAGACGACCGGCAATTCGATTGACGGCAATGCGTTGACCTCATACACGCACGCGTAGTCGTGCGGACGAAGCGCGATCGCGGCGCCGCTCCACGGATCGCGAAAATGCGCGACCTCCAGCGCCGGCGCGAGCTCGTCGACGGCCCGCGCCAGCGCTGCGGTGAAGCTCATGGAGCGCTCGAGAAAGTTGTCGATGTCCGAGACGAAGCGGACGATCTCGACGTTGCCGTCGCGCTGATGCCGCGGCAGATGGTTCTCGCCGAGGACGAAGAGCGCGCCGCCGTCGAAGACGTCGAAGAGCGTGCGGGCGAAGCGATCGATGTGGATCGCCGCGCCCTTACGCGATGGGAATCGGTCGAACGCCGCGTACAAGGCGCGGTGGCTTCGCTCGAACATTGATGTGTTCGTTCAGTTTAAGGGCTTAGGTGTGGTGTGGTGTGGTGTGGCGCCGCCGACCTCGGCGGCGAAATGATGCGAACCTGACCCGCCGCCGGGTCGGCGGCGCCACACAGCTTATTTCTTCAATGGCACCTTATCCTTCAAATGGCAGCTTATTTTTTAAGGGCACTTTCACCGTCAGCGTTTTCGTCTGGTCTCCACAGGTCACGGTGATGGTGTAGACGCGGCCGGTGCCGTTGCCGGAGCGCTCGGCGCGCAGGCGGACGTGCGACGCGTCGACGATCTGCCAGTCCGGCGATTGATCGCCGTCGCCGAGGCCGTTCGTTGGCTCGTTGCTCGTAATCGAAGTGACGGCGCATGACGGCGCGGAGCAGTTGTCGGTCGCGCTGGCGGTGACGGTCACGTCCACCATCTGATGATTCGGCGGCCAGAGCACGGACGGCGATGCACTCGCGGAGATGACCGGCGGTTGCGTGTCGACGACGGTCACGTCGAAGTCGCAGCTGTGCGTGCCGGCGGTGCAGGTCACGTTGGTCGTTCCGACCGGGAAGAATGTGCCCGAGGCCTGCGTGCACGTTGCGCCCGACGGCGTCGCGTACGAAACGATTGCGCCGCAGGAGCCCGGATCGTTTGACACGCTGATGTCGTCCGGACAGGTGATGCCGCACGGCGGCGGGGGAGGCGCGTCGGCGGCGACGGTGAAGTTGGTCTGCGCGCGATTGCAGCCGCAGCCCGGCACGTCGTACGCGACCACGCGCCAGTTGCCGAGGATCGACGTCGAGTTGGAACTGAGACAGAAGGACGGAATCTGCGCGTTCGACGACGGCAGCGTGAAGATGTACGAGAACGGATCGGAGTCGATGTGCACGGTGGTGAAGCCGGGGCCGACCGGGATCCACGTGCACTCGTTGACGCTGCCGCCCGCGGCCTGCAGCCGGTGCGGCTCGGCGTTGAACGTCAGGCCGCCCTGCGCGCGAATCTCCATCGTCTCGCCGGGCGCGAACGTCGTGCGCGGGTTGCCGCACATGTCGTACAGCATGATGCCGACGTAGAAGCGCGCGATGTAGTCGCGCGTGCCGCTGGGGAAGCCGCCGATGCAGAGCTGGCTGCCGTCGCCGGGACCAAAGATCGTGTCGGGCCAGTACGCCATGTCGGTCGACCAGGAGACCCACGGACCGTTCTGGTCCG
>DATEZA010000071.1:0-3866 GCA_035255945.1 Thermoanaerobaculia bacterium | reverse complement strand
TGCGCGATCTCGTCGTGCCGCCGAACTTCCCTGTCGGTCCGATGGGCTGGCGTCCGTACTACGGCGGCATCGAGAAAAAAGGGTGGGCCGGCGGAACCGGACTCGGCCAGCCGATTCGCAGCGCGCCGTTCGAGGATGATGCTCCGCCGAACCCCGATGTGTTCCGCGGCGAGCCCCGCCAAACCGTATAATCGCGGGTCGGGCCAACCGACGCATGAAACCCCTCGAGACCACCATCGAAGAGGTCCTTCGGAACGCAATTCACTCCGAAGTGGAGACCCGGGTCTACTACCAGCGGATGGCGGAGCGTGCCGGCTCGCCGGAAGTGCGGAAGCGGATGTTGTGGCTCGCCGACGGTGAGCTCGTGCATCGCGCAAAGCTCGAACGGCGCTACCGCGAAATGATCGGCGTCGATCCGCCCGATCCCGCGGCGGTGACTGTCGACATCCCGCCCGAGATCTCGAATCTCGACATGAGCCGCGCACTCAAGCTCGCCCTCGAGCGCGAGCGCGATTCGGAGAGCTACTACCGCTTCATGGCCGAGCGCGTCCCGAACACCGAGCTCGGACGTCTGTTCATGGAGCTCGCCGAGATGGAGTGGAAGCACAAGACCGATCTGCAGGCGGAGTACGACACGACGTTCGCCGATCCGGAGCGGTTTCTGCTGGATATTTGAGGCAGCACCTCATGGGTTTGACCTACGTCACAGTCGCGCTGAAGCGTCCCGGTTCGACGAACGGCGGTTACGAAGCCGTGTTTCTCGTCGACACAGGCGCGAGCGACACGATGGCTCCCGCTTCCGAGCTCACGAGGGTCGGCATCGAGCGCGCCGGAAAGTTGACGTATGAACTGGCCGATGGAACGCTGCAGGAGTATGCATTCGGCATTGCGCAGATCGAGTTCATGGGCGAGATCACCGCGGGCCGCGTCATCTTCGGACCGGAAGGGACGGAGCCGCTTCTCGGAGTGATCGCGCTGCAATCTGTCGGCATCGTCGTCGATCCACGCACGGAATCATTGAAGCGACTCCCCGCGATCCCGTTGAAGGCGGCCGCAGCCCGATGATCCACCGCGACCTCTTCTCGCACATGGCCTGGGCCGACGCGCTCGTGATGCGCGCCGGGAGAGCATGCGAGTCCGCGCAGAACGATCCTGTCATGCGCGAGAAGCTCCATCATCTCCACCTCGTGCAGCGCGCGTTTCTCCACCTCTGGACGCGCACGCCGTTCAACCTGCCGGAGCTCGCATCATTTGAAAATCTCGACGCGATCGAGCGCTGGGCCCGCGAGTATCACGCTGAGCTGCACTCATTCGTCGAAGCCCTCGGCGATCGCGCGCTCGATGAAATCGTCCCCATCCCGTGGGCCGATCGCATCGTGCAAACCATCGGCGTCGCCGGCGCCGAGCCTGTCAACCTCGGCACGACCATGCTCCAGGTCGCCATGCACAGCACCTATCACCGCGGTCAGCTGAATCTGCGTTTGCGCGAGCTCGGCAGCACGCCGCCGCTCACCGACTTCATCGCCTGGTACTGGCTGGGGAAGCCCGCGCCGCAATGGAGCGCGTAAAAACATCCAGGCGGATGGCGCTCACGCAGCAACCATCCGCCTGCCTGTCTCTCTCACAACGCGCTGACCGGGGGAGAATCCCTTGCGCTTTGTGAGTATTAATGTAGGGCGGGCTCCATCATCGACACGTGATGGAAGCTGTCAAACAAGCGCAAAAGAATTTGCTCAGAGCGGCAGCTCGTCGGCCATCTCGCACGTGACGCTGAACTGTCCCTCCGGCATCTCATAGCCGCGGCCCAACGCTGCTACCGACCCGATCCGATCGATGGCGGTCACGTGCAGCTGGAAGTCGTACGCGTTGAGATGACCGAACCCCGGTTGAGAACGTTTCCTCGCATCGAGCCGGCCGGTAAACGTGACGCGCACCTCCGTGCTCTCGTAGAACACGGCATTGCCGCCCTGACACGTGTGCCGGTCCCGGTGTGGCATCGCTCGAGCCCATTTTTCCGAGCCGGTGACATGCTCATCGAAGTGGACCCACACCGATGACCGGCCGCATCGCGCGTCCTGCAACACCGCGGCCTCGAACGCGACGAAATACGTCCCGCGCACCTGCACGACTTTGCCGTCGTACTTTGCCGGATCGGCGATGACATCGCAGATACTCACCGCCGGCTGCGCGTGGATCGCAGCCGCACATCCGATCAGCAGGAGCAGCGTCAGCACTCGGCGATTCATGCAGCGAGCATAGGCGCGCGGCGAGCCGCGAAGTGCGAACATGCGGCAAACATGATTTATCTCGACAACAACGCCACCACCCGCGTCATCGACGAAGTTCTCGCCGCGATGGAGCCGTACTACCGCGAGCTCTACGGCAACGCACACGCCGCGCACGCGCTCGGCCGCCGTTCGCATGACGCAGTCGAAGAGGCGCGCGCCTCCGTCGCGAAACTGATGGACTGCAGCGACGGCGAAGTCATCTTCACCAGCTGCGGGACGGAAGGAAATGCGCTCGTCATCCGCGGACTGCTGGACAGCCATCCATCACGCCGCAAAGTCGTCACGACGGCAGTCGAGCATCCCTCGGTCATGCTCCTCCTGCGC
The DNA here is from genome assembly GCA_035255945.1 of Thermoanaerobaculia bacterium. Lineage (GTDB taxonomy): Bacteria > Acidobacteriota > Thermoanaerobaculia > Gp7-AA8 > Gp7-AA8 > JAJPHC01. Next base: position 1,254 of record DATEZA010000071.1, on the reverse strand, counting down.
GCACTCGCACAACGCGGCGACATCGAGCTTGCGATCGTCGACGTGACCGGCGACGGCGCGCTCGATCTCGATCAATGCAAACGATTCGTCGACGATCGCACGCTGCTCGTCACCGTGATGCTCGCGCAGAACGAGACCGGCGTGATCCATCCGATCGCCGAGGTCTGCGAGCTGGCGAAGAGGCACGGTGCGCTGATCCACGTCGATGCCGTGCAGGCCGCGGGGAAGATCGCGATCTCGCACGACGGCGTCGATTTCATGACCATCTCCGGACACAAGCTGCACGCGCCGAAAGGCGTCGGCGCGCTGTCGATTCATCGCGGACGCAGCCTCGCGCCGCTCTGGTACGGCGGCGGACAGGAGCTCGGCATGCGCTCGGGCACGGAGCCTGTGCCGTCGATCGTCGGCCTCGGCGTCGCCGCGCGAATCGCGCTCGAATCGCTCCCTGCCTTCGAATGCGTGCGCGAGCTGCGCGATCGATTCGAATCGGAGCTGCGCGCGCGATTCGGCGTGCAGATCGCCGGCGCGGCGCAACCGCGTCTGCCGAACACCGCGAGCGTGATCTTTCGCGACCACGCCGCCGAAGTCGTGGCCGCACTCGACGCGCACGGCGTCTGCGTCTCCGCCGGTGCGGCATGCAACACGGGACTCGAGCCGAGTGCCACGATGAAGGCCATGGGCCTCCCCGCCGCCGTGCGCTTTTCGCTCTCGCGCTACACGACGACAGGCGAGCTCGACGAAGCACTCACGATCATCGAGAACGTAAAAGCCGATCGCCCGAACCGCTCGTAGTGAGCGCGTGCATTCACGCGCTCGACCTCGCCGCCGCCGTGCGATCGCTGCTCGCGTACGTCACGCGCGGCGACTTCCGCCTCAATCCCGAACAGCCGCCGCCGGTGAAATTGTGGGCCGGCGCATTCGCCGCCCCAATGTACAAGCTGCCGGCGCTGCGGTGGGTCTGGTGTAGGACAAGCTCTCAGCTTGTCCCCCCGTGATCGGCAAGCTGAGAGCTTGCCCTACACCACACCTCGATCAAGGCGCACATCGCCGAGCTGCGCACGCGTCCGCTGAAGGAGATCCACAGGCTGAAGAATCCGTGGGCCGAGAGACAGAGAGACTGAGAGATCGACTACGTTCTCCTCTGTCTCTCCATCTCTCTGTCTCTCCGTTTCTCCCGTTCTACAGAATGATCGTGTACCCCAGCGTCTTCAGATCGGGCATCCGGTCGAGATAGACATGCCCGTCGGAAGACGC
>DATEZA010000070.1:0-11835 GCA_035255945.1 Thermoanaerobaculia bacterium | reverse complement strand
CTCGATCGCTTCATGTCGCAGCGCGATTACGAGCGCGTGGTGAATGAGATGCGGCTCGCGAACGGCGTGCTCTTTCCGATCCCGATCGCGCTGCCGGTGCACGAGCCGCTGCCGCTGCATCACGACATCGCGCTGCGCAGCCAGAAGAACGAGATCCTCGCCGTGATGACGGTTGAGGAAGTGTATGGATGGGATCCGGATGAAGCGGCGGCGAAGGTCTTCGGCACGACCGATCATCGTCATCCACTCGTCGCGGAAATGCAGAGGTGGGGGAAGTTGAACGTCAGCGGAAAACTGCGCGTGTTCCGCCTGCCGACGCCTCCCGATTTTCGCGAGCTGCGAAGAACGCCGGCGGAAGTGCGCGGGTTGCTCGAAGCATTGCCCCTCAGGGTGCTGAACGTCGTCGCATTTCAAACCCGCAATCCGATGCATCGGGCGCATGAAGAGCTGACCAAGCGCGCGATCGCGGCGATCGACGGCGTGCTGCTGTTGCATCCGAGCGTCGGCATGACCAAGCCGGGCGATGTCGATCACTACACGCGCGTCCGTACCTACAAAGCGCTCACCGAAAATCATTACGACAAGGGTCGCGTGCTGCTCTCGCTGCTGCCGCTCGCGATGCGCATGGCCGGTCCGCGCGAAGCGCTGTGGCACGCGATCATCCGCCGCAACTTCGGCGCGAATCACTTCATCGTCGGACGCGATCACGCCAGTCCGGGCTTCGGTTTCTACGGACCGTATGACGCACAGGAGCTCGTGTCGAAGCACAGCGCGGAGCTCGGCGTGACGATGGTTCCGTTCCACGAGCTCGTCTACCTCGCGGACGAAGACCGCTACGAGGAGGCGTCGAACATCCCGCCCGGCGCCACGACGCGCTCGATCTCCGGCACGCAGGTCCGCGACGAATTCCTCGGCAAGGGCATCCTGCTCCCGTCTTGGTTCACCCGCCCCGAAGTCGCGGCAATTCTCGGCGAGAGCTACCCGCCGCGTCATCGCCAGGGCGTCTGCATCTGGTTCACCGGACTCTCCGGCGCCGGCAAATCGACCACTGCCGAAATCCTGTCGGTGCTGTTGCTCGAGCACGGACGCCAATCGACGATGCTCGACGGCGACGTCGTCCGCACCAACCTGTCGAAAGGCCTCGGCTTCTCGAAAGAAGATCGCGACGCGAACATTCTGCGCATCGGATTCGTGGCGGCCGAGGTCGTGCGGCACGGCGGCGTGGCGATCTGCGCGGCGGTCAGTCCGTATCGCGAAACGCGCGACCAGGTCCGCGCGATGATGGGCGCGGAGCACTTCATCGAAGTGTTCGTCGACACGCCGCTCGATGTCTGCGAATCGCGCGATGTGAAAGGGATGTACGCCGCCGCGCGCCGCGGCGCGATCAAGAACTTCACCGGCATCGACGATCCGTACGAAGCGCCGGTGAAGCCGGAGATCGCGCTCGATACGACGCATGCGACGGCGGATGAGAACGCGCGGAGGATCGTGTCGCTCCTGAGCGAGCGTGGCTTTGTCAGGTGATCGCCTCGCGGGTGGGGTGTGTGGCGCGCCGCCCGCCCACACAGGTCCCTCGACTACGCTCGGGATGACGCAGGCTTAGGCGATCGTGACGCTCGCGAGCGACAGCACGCCGGTCGCCGACGCCGACACATTCCGCACCTTGCGCGAGTGCACGACCACCGACTGTCCGTAGATCAGCGGCACGAGCGGCGCATCGTGGCGCACCAGGCGATGAATCTCGCGCTTGTTCTCCTCCGTGCCGCTTCCGTCGTGGTTCACCCGCCCCGAAGTCGCCGCAATCCTCGGCGAGAGCTACCCGCCGCGTCATCGCCAGGGCGTCTGCATCTGGTTCACCGGACTCTCCGGCGCCGGTAAATCGACGACCGCCGAAATCCTGTCGGTGTTATTGCTCGAGCATGGACGCCAATCGACGATGCTCGACGGCGACGTCGTCCGCACCAACTTGTCGAAAGGCCTCGGCTTCTCGAAAGAAGATCGCGACGCGAACATTCTGCGCATCGGATTCGTGGCGGCCGAGGTCGTGCGGCACGGCGGTGTGGCGATCTGCGCGGCGGTCAGCCCGTATCGCGAAACGCGCGACCAGGTACGCGCGATGATGGACGCGGAGCACTTCATCGAAGTGTTCGTCGACACGCCGCTCGAGGTCTGCGAATCGCGCGATGTGAAAGGGATGTACGCCGCCGCGCGCCGCGGCGCGATCAAGAATTTCACCGGTATCGATGATCCGTACGAAGCGCCGGTGAAGCCGGAGATCGCGCTCGACACGACGCATGCGACGGCAGAGGAGAATGCGCGGAGGATCGTGTCGCTGCTGAGTGAGCGCGGCTTTGTCAGGTGATCGCCTCGCGGGTGGGGGTGTGGCGCGCCGCCCGCCCACACAGGTCCCTCGACTACGCTCGGGATGACGACGGCTTAGGTGATCGTGACGGTCGCGAGCGACAGCACGCCGGTCGCCGACGCTGACACATTCCGCACCTTGCGCGAGTGCACGACCACCGACTGTCCGTAGATTAGCGGCAGGAGCGGCGCCTCGTCGCGCACCAGGCGATGAATCTCGCGCTTGTTCTCCTCGGTCGGATATTCGCGGAACTGCATCAGCGCCGCGTCGGTCGGTGCGTTCTTCCAGCGGCTGCTGTTCGTGCGGTTGTCGCCGTCGGATGCTTTCGACCAGAGCAGCGCTTCGAAGAAATCGGCAGGATCGGGCGTGTCGGCAATCCAGCCCGCGAGCGCGAGATCGAAATTGCCGCGGTCGAGATGGTTGAAGAATTCTTCGCCGGTCGCCGGCTGCTGAATGTCGATCGTGATGCCGACCGCCGCGAGCTGCTTCGCGATCGCAGTGGCGACCGGACGCGGTTTCGGCAGATAAGGCCGCGGCGCCCACGGCACGAGCAGCGAGAGTCGTGAAGGCTTCGAGCCGTTGCTGCTCGCGAGCAGGCGCCGCGCTTCTTCGCGATCGGTCGCCGGCAGTCCGGTGCTCCGTCCCATCATCGGCGGGAGCAGCGTCGGCGCGACGAACGCGACCGGATTCTTGTCGTACGACGCGGCGGCGAGCTCGTTCGGATCGAGCGCGAGCGCGATTGCGCGGCGCACCGTCGCGTTCGCGAGCGAAATGCGCTCGGTGTTGAAGAAGAGGATGCCGGTCGAGTTGCCCGGCTGCACCGACGGTGCGACGCCGGGGATGATGTGCGCGGTCAGCTCTGCCATCGTCAGGCTGTTCGTCACATCGATCTCGCCGTGGCTCAACGCCTCGACGAGCCTGTTCGGCGCGCCGTCGCTTTCCGCCGGATAGACACGGAACAGCAGCTCGTCGAGAGCGTTCGCTTGCGCGTGATGCGGATTGCGCACGAGCTTGATGCTCGGCTCCCGCTGCAGCAGCTTGAGGTTCGGACGATGCTCGAACATGAACGGGCCGGTGCCGAGGAGCTGCGTGCCGCGATCGAGGACGATCGAGCAGTTGCTCTGCGTCAGCGTGAGATCGAAGCGCGGATTCACCGCGCTCAGCGTGAACCAGACCCGATCGCCGTGCACGTCGACGATCGCTTTGTTCACCAGCGCCTTCGTCGATCGCAGCGAGCGCGCGACGATGTCCGCAGTCACCGCGGTTCCGTCGGAAAAACGCGCGCCGTTGCGCACCGCCGCGGAGTACTGCAGGCGTCCTTCGGATCGCAGCGGCTCCAGCAGGTGAGGGCGAACCGCCGTCTCGCCCGCGGCGAGCATGTATGCAGGCTCGAAGATCTGTTCCAGCACCATGCCGCTGATGTTGTCCGCGGCGTCGCGCGGATCGATCGAGGCAATGGTGCTGAGAGTACCGACGCGGAGAACTTTCATGGCGGCGGAGTATACATGTGGAACTACGGAGATCAACCTACGGGCGTGTGACGCCGGCGTGCTGCTCCTGCAGTGCCGCGATCGTGCTCACGCCTTCGCGCAAAACGCGGATCGCTTCGACGCACGCCGTCGTCGCGGAGAGCGTCGTCAGACACGTGATGCCGAGCTGCAGCGCGGTCTTGCGGATGTATGTGTCGTCGTAGTGCGCGGAGCGGCCGAGCGGCGTGTTGATGATCAGCGAGACTTCGCGATTGATCATCCGATCGACGACGTTCGGCCGCGACTCGTGCACTTTCGCCACGTAGCCGACGTCGATGCCGTGGCCGATCAGAAACTCGCGCGTGCCGCTCGTCGCGATGAGGTTGAAGCCGAGATTCGTCAGCTCGCGCGCGAGGTCGACGACGAGCGTGCGCTTGTCGTTGTCATTCACGGAGATGAACGCGCAGCCGCCGAGCGGCAGCTTCACGCTCGCGCCGAGGAGCGCTTTCGCGTACGCCTCGCCGAAGCTGTGCGAGGAGCCCATCACTTCGCCGGTCGATTTCATCTCCGGACCGAGGATCGTGTCTTCTTTCGGAAAGCGATTGAACGGGAAGACCGGCGCCTTGACGAAGTAGCCCTCGACGCGCGGCTCGCTGGTGATGCCGAGCTCGCGCAGCGTCTTTCCGGCCATCACTTTCGCCGCCACTTTCGCGAACGGCACGCCGGTCGCCTTCGACACGTACGGCACGGTGCGCGATGCGCGCGGATTCACTTCGAGCACGTACAGCTCGTTCTTCAAAATCGCGTACTGCACGTTCATCAGGCCGATAACTTTCAGCGCCTTCGCCAGCTCGACCGTGCGGCGGCGGATGCGGTCCTGATCGCGGTGCGTGATGATGTACGGCGGAATCACGCACGTCGAATCGCCGGAGTGAATACCTGCCTCTTCGATGTGCTGCATCACGCCGGCGATCACCACGTCGGTGCCGTCGCTGATCGCATCGACATCGAGCTCGATCGCATCTTCCAGAAAACGATCGACGAGGATCGGATGTCCCGGCGCCGCTTCGACCGCGTAGCCAATGTACTCGCGCATCGCGGACTCGTCGTACACGACCGCCATCGCGCGTCCGCCGAGGACGTACGACGGCCGCACGACGACCGGATAGCCGATGCGCTGCGCGACGCGGAACGCTTCCGCTTCACTCGTCGCGGTGCCGTGCTCCGGCACGAGGATGTCGTGCTTCTTCACCAGCAGTCCGAATCGTTCGCGGTCTTCGGCGATGTCGATCGAATCGACCGACGTGCCCCACATCGGCACGCCCGCAGCGGCGAGTGCATTTGCAAGCTTCAGCGGAGTCTGGCCGCCGAACTGCACGATGACGCCTTCCGGCTTTTCGAGCTCGACGATCTCCAGCACGTCTTCGAGTGTGAGCGGCTCGAAATAGAGACGGTCGGATGTGTCGTAGTCGGTCGACACCGTCTCCGGATTGCAGTTGACCATGATCGTCTCGAAGCCGATTTCTCTGAGTGCAAACGAGGCGTGCACGCAGCAGGTGTCGAACTCGATGCCCTGCCCGATGCGATTCGGTCCCGAGCCGAGGATCATCACCTTGCGGCGATCCGTCGGCGCGGCTTCGCATTCGGTTTCGTAGGTCGAGTAGAGGTACGGCGTCGTTGCTTCGAACTCCGCGGCGCAGGTGTCGACGCGTTTGTAGACGGGACGGATGCCGAGGTCGTGGCGCTCGTCGCGGACATCGCGCTCCGTGCGGCCGGTGAGGTTCGCGATCTGCCGGTCGGAGAAGCCGTTGCGCTTCCAGTTCCTCGTCATCCCGAGCGTAGTCGAGGGACCTGTGCGGGAGGTGGCGCGATTCGTCGTGCCGCCCGCGCCGCCCGGTCCCTCGACTACGCTCGGGATGACGGTGCGGCCGGCAATCTCGTTTTCCAGCGCGATGATCTCGCGCATCTGCCGGAGGAACCACGGATCGATCGATGTGAGCGCGTAGATCTCATCCACCGCCATCCCCGCGCGGAATGCATCGCCGACCGCGAAGATGCGATCGGGTGTCGGCGTGCGCAGCATCGCCTCCATTTTTTCCGGCGGCGTGTGGCGCGTCTCCAGTCCGGCGACGCCGATCTCGAGCGAGCGCAGCCCTTTTTGCAGTGCTTCATTGAACGTGCGGCCGATCGCCATCGCTTCGCCAACCGATTGCATCGAGAAGCTGAGCAGCGGCGGCGTGTGGCGGAACTTCTCGAATGCGAAGCGCGGGATCTTCACCACGACGTAATCGATCGATGGCTCGAACGACGCCGGCGTTTTCTTCGTGATGTCGTTCGGGATCTCGTCGAGCGTGTAGCCCGCCGCGAGCTTCGCGGCGAATTTCGCGATCGGAAAGCCGGTCGCTTTCGATGCGAGTGCGGACGAGCGCGACACGCGCGGATTCATCTCGATCGCCAGACGGCGTCCCGTCTTCGGATGCACCGCGAATTGGATGTTCGAGCCGCCCGTCTCCACGCCGATCGCGCGGATGATGCGCTTCGCTTCGTCGCGCATCGCCTGGTACTCGCCGTTCGTCAGCGTCTGCTGCGGCGCGACGGTGATCGAATCGCCCGTGTGCACGCCCATCGGATCGAAGTTTTCGATCGAGCAGACGATGATCACGTTGTCCGCTTTGTCGCGCATCACTTCGAGCTCGAACTCTTTCCAGCCGATGACCGACTCTTCGACCAGCACGCGATGCACGGGCGAGAGCTGCAATCCGCTGGAGACGATCGTGCGCAGCTCTTCGATGTTGTACGCGATGCCGCCGCCCTGTCCGCCGAGGGTGAACGACGGCCGGATGACGAGCGGATAGCCGATCTCGACGGCGAACTGTTCCGCTTCGGCGAGCGAACCGGCGTAACCGCTGCGCGCGACCTCGACGCCGATCCGATTCATGCACTCTTTGAACAGCTGGCGATCCTCGGCGGTCTTGATCGCCTCGTAGTTCGCGCCGATCAGCTCGACGCCATGCCGCGCCAGCGCGCCGTTTTCGTACAGCGCCATCGCCATGTTGATGCCGGTCTGTCCGCCGACGGTCGGCAGGATGGCGTCCGGCTTCTCGCGCTCGATGATTCGCTCGAGCACTTCCGGCGTCAGCGGCTCGATGTACGTCCGGTCCGCGAGCTCCGGATCGGTCATGATCGTGGCCGGATTCGAGTTGACGAGGATGATGCGGTAGCCCTCGTCTTTCAGCGCCTTGCATGCCTGCGTGCCGGAGTAATCGAACTCGACCGCCTGCCCGATGACGATGGGTCCGGAACCGATGATGAGGATGGATTTGAGGTCGGTGCGCTTGGGCATTTGCGGCGTCGCAGTTTATGCCGACTTCGCTCGGGATAAACTCAAAACGTGAATCGCCCCATCGCCTGGGACGCCGTTTCCCTTCGCGTCGACGGCCTCCGCGTCAATGATTTCGTGCGCGCGCAGGCGGCCGGTCAGATCGACGACATCAACATCACGTTCACCGAGGGAAACATCCACATCGCGGGACGAAAAAAGGTCAGCTTCGTCCCGATTCCGTTCGTTGCCGATGTCAACGGCATCTCGATCGAGGGTCAGACGGTCGTCGTTCCGGTCTCGATCCTGCCGATTGCCGCGCCAATTTTGCGCGGCCTCATCGCGACGAAGATCCCGCCCGGCGTCACGATCCGTCCGCCATTCACGTTCGTCATCGAAGTGGAGCGCTTTTTGCCAACTTTCGTCGATGTGCAGATTCGAGAGATCCATATCATCGACGGAGGCCTGGCAATCAGCCTCGGGCCCGGAGGTGCACTTGGCAACGGCAACGGCAACACGACCGCTCAGTGAAGAACACGCGCAGCGCATCTACGACCGTCTCCGCGCGAACATCCATCGCTATCTCGCGCGCAAAGGCGGCACGCTCGGCAAGACCGCCGAGTATCTGCTGCTCGTGCCCGACGTCTTCATCCTGCTGTGGCGCCTGGCGACCGATTCGCGCGTCACCGGCAAGGACAAAGTCCTGCTCGGCAGCAGCATCGCGTACTACATCATTCCGTTCGACTTCATCCCCGAGGCGCTGGTCGGACCGATCGGGTATCTCGACGATCTCGTGTTCGGCGTCTACGTGCTCAACAAGGTCCTCGGCAATGTCGACGCGAGCGTGCTGCGCGAGCACTGGCCGGGCGACACCGATGTGCTGGAATCGATTCAGCGCGTATTGAACGCGGCGGACTCGCTCGTCAGCACAAACGTGCTCAGCAAGTTCAAAAACATCATGAAGTGAAGAAAAAACCTGAAATCTGAAACCTGAAACCTGAAAAAGGCCGGCCTTTTTCAGGTTTCAGGTTTCAGATTTCAGCTTTCACTATCGCGGTGCTTCGATCTGCCAGTCGAGATTTCCGCCGCCGTGAAGGAGGACCGACGACACGATCTGGGGGCCGCTCATGCGCCAGTAGAGCGTCATGCCGGTGTTGTTTTCCCGCCACAGGATGTCGGTTTTCGAATCGCCGTCGTAATCACCGAGGGCGGCAATGGTCCAGTTTTGATTCGAGCCGGAGTGAACGACCGTCGACGCAATGATCTGCGCGCCGTTCAATTGCCAGAGAAGCGTCATGCCGGTGGGATTGTGGCGCCACAGAATGTCCGCTTTTCCGTCGCCGTCGAAATCGCCGGCTCCTGCAATGCTCCAGTCCGTGTTGCCGCCGCTGTGAACCGCGGCGGAGGAGCGAATCGCTGCACCATTCATGAACCAGATCAGCGTCATGCCGCTCGTATGGCGCCAGAGGATGTCGTCCTTGCCGTCGAAATCGAAATCGCGCGCGGCGACGATGGTCCAGTCGAGATTTCCGCCTGCATGAATCGGCGTCTGCGAGAACGAGTTGTGGTCGAACTTCCAGAGGCTGGTCGCGCCGGTCTGCGTGTCGCGCATGATCGCCTCGCCGAAACCGTCGCCGTCGAGATCGCCCATCGCCGCCACCTTCAGCGTGGGCGGAGGAATCACCGGCCACGCTTTTTCGGGGAGTTGCGTCACGCCCGGCGGAGCCATGTACGTCGTCGACAACTCGCCGGTACTGGTGCGCTGCCAGAGAATGTCGGAGGGATACAGATAGCCGCCGATCTCGTGAATTCCGACGACCTTGTAGTCGGTCGTGCCGGAACCGCGAACGGCCGGCGTGAGGGTGGTGATCGCGCCGGTGGGGCTCAGCGACCAGATCAACGTCTCGCCGCCGGCGGGCCGGCGCCAGACGATGTCGCTGCTGCCGTCTCCGCTCATGTCGTCGCGGTACGAGCGATAGATCCATGACGTGCGGCCGCCGGATGACGGAGTGCTCGCATAGATGGAGCCGGCTACGCCATTGGGCGGATACCGCAGCTGGATGGTGGTGGCATTTTCGACTTCGAACGGTACCGGAATGCTGCCGAAATTGATGGTGACGCTGTTGACGCACTGGAAACCGGTTCCGATCAGCGTCATCGCCATTCCCGGTCTCGCATAAATCGGAGTGATGCTCTTTACGGTCATGGCCGCGTACACATAGAGATTCGCGCTGAATGCCGTACTGCAACCGTTGACGTTCGTGACGACGACGTTCAATTTGGCCGGTCCGCAGCCGGGCTGGAACGAGATTGTGCGCTGCGTCGGATCGGGGATCGTCACGCTCGTGCCGGACCATTGATAGGTTGCACCGGGACCGGCATCCGGGACCGACGCCGAATAGGTATTGCCCGGAATGAGGGTGGTGGACGGCAACGTAATCGTCGAATCGGGCGCGGGGAAGATCTGAACGGTCACAGTGGGATTATTCGATGACGGGCAGCCGCTCGCGTTCTGAACGACGAGCGTGTAGGTCGTCGTCCTGCTCAATGTCGCCGTCGGCGAGCAGCTCGCCGGATTATCCAATCCGGCGGCCGGGTACCAGTGGCATTGAGTGCCGCCGCCGCCCTGCAGATGTACCGGCACCATCGGGCAGACCGGACCGGGCGTGCTGTTGATGACCGCGCTCGGGCCCGAGCACGTGTAGACGAGCGGCGTATTGACGTCGATCGTGCGGCCGTCGGCGGTCGTGAGCACGACTTTGTACGCGCCGGTGTCGTGCGACGGCGCCGTGAACGTGACGCTGTTGGAGGTCGCCGATCCGACCGTCGCCATCGATCCGCCGACCAGTACTTTGACCGGTGCAATGAATCCGCGTCCATTGATCGTGATCTGCTGGCCGCCGGGCGATGCAACGGACTGCGGCGCCATGCTCAGTGCAGCGACCTCGAGGTCGTATGCGTACAGCTCGTATTGCGAGATGAACAGGCGTCCGCCGCTCTCGACGAGCTCGGGGTTTTGTCCGAGGGATAAAGAAAACGTCTTCGTACCGGCGACGGTGCCATCCGTTTCCTGCAGCGCCGAATAATACGAATCCGGCTGCATGTACAGCCGTCCGCCCGCCGCTGCGAGAAGCCGCCCGGCAGTGATTCCCGTATCAACGGCGGGGGTGAACAGGTCCGTGCTCTTCACATGTCCATTGATGTAGTAAAGGCGTCCATTGAACACCTTTGGCGTGGCGTAGTACGGAAGCACCATCGCGGAATCGAAACAGTAGACGTCGCCCGCGTCTCCAATCGAGCAGGATCCGGTCAGGGAGGGCCCGCCGGCACCGAAGATCGCTCTCCCATTCATTTCCATGTGCGGCTCGAAATAGCTGCCGCTGAGAATGGCCGTCGTGCCGGCGGCCGATGCGTTGCTGCGCCACAGCTCGGCCGAGCCGGAGCCGGCCGCAAGATACGCATACCCACCGGCCGAAAGGAGGCCGGTGTAAGAAACCTGATCGAATGTCTTGATCGGGTATGTACCTTCGGCCGTTCCGTTCGAGATCCAGAGCACCCGATCGGCGAGAAACATCAGGCCATGACCGAATTGCACCGGCTGGGAGAGCGCGACAGTATTCTTGATCTTGTAAGTGCCGGGTGCGGTCGCGTCGCTGCGCCACAAGGCCCAGCCATCGCGGTCATAGGCGAAGAAGTACATCGTTGTATCGATGCACGTGAAGTAGGACGGGTTGCCCGAATTGGTATACGGCGGAGTCGTTCCCGGATAGAGATCGAGCAGCATCGACGTTCCCGCCGCCGTACCGTCGCTGGTCCATAGCTCGGTACCGGTGGCCGGAGTGTCGTGAGAGAAAAACGCGGTGCCGCCGCACGAGGCGATACTCCCGGTGTAATTGCCGTCGGCGAGCAGTTGCTGCGTGCCCGCGTCCGTGCCGTCGCTGAACCAGAGCTCCGTCGAGGTCCCCGGATATCCGTCTGAGGTGGCATTGCTGTTGGCGAAGAAAGCCACGCCGTTTTTCAATCGCGTCAATTTCGCCGGATTCGAGCCGTACGTCGTGACGAGGAGGTCTTTCAGGCGTGCTGTATTGCCGATCGTGCCATCCGTCTTCCACAGCTCATATCCGCTGGTCGCGTCGTATCCGTTCATGAGCACCGACGTACCGAGCGCGGACATCGGCCAGTTGTGATAACCGTCCGACCCGTTGGTCGTGGCGAGGATGTATGTGCCGCCGATCGTGCCGTCGGTGCGCCAGAGATCGCCGTGGGTGCCGAATACCGCATAACTACCGGCGGCGACTGCGGCCTGCGCGGTATTGCCGTAACCCGCATTGGCGAGGAACGTCGTGTTCGTGCCGTCCCAGGACCACAGCCCGAGAAGGTCATTGGCGCCGACCGGCGGTCCGCTCAGGATCAGCGTGCCGTTCGCGAGGGCGCACAACAGATTTCCGTCGAACGTTGCACTGGCGCCCGGAAGCGACGTCGCCACCGCGGCCGTTCCGGCGGACGTCCCGTTGCTGCGCCACAATTTGCGGCCGGTGCCGTCGTTGCCGACGAAATAGAGCGATCCGCCCGAAACGACGACATTGCGGAAATATCCGTCGTAGTAGAGCGGCTGGCCGTTTGCGCTCAATGCGTATGTGCCGGCCTGCGTACCGTCCGTTCTCCAGTACTGTTGTTGCGATTGA
>DATEZA010000069.1:0-4352 GCA_035255945.1 Thermoanaerobaculia bacterium | reverse complement strand
CACTCCACCCTGCACGCCTCCCACCTGTCCACCCACCACACCGCCCGGTGTTCCACCCGGGACGCCACCCGCGACGCCGCCCGGCACTCCGCCCGGCACGCCCGCAGGCTCGTTGCTCGAGCCGCTGCCGTCACCATTGCCCGCGCTTGACGACGAGATCATCGGCTGCGGGAGCGATGTGGTTGCGTCCGCGATCTTCAGCTGCACCGGCTGTGTCGGCTGAGGAATCGGCGGGATCTCTTTCGGGATCTCGACCGGCGGTATCAGTGTCGCGACCTGCACCGGCTTCGGCAGTTGGAGTTGTGTCACTTGTTTCGGAGTGGCAGGCTTCGGTGAGCCTGCTGACTTCGGAGCCGCCGAGGCTGCCGGCGGTGGAGGAGGCGGAGGCGGCGGCGGAGCTGCGCCTTGTGCGATGTAGGCGCGAATCGGCTTTTCGTTGGCGTCGACGATCTTCGTCGTCGTGGCCGACATGAAGAGCACGAACGCGATGATCAGGCCGTGCACGACGACCGATCCGATAGATGCTTTCCAGCCACCTTTCCGCTTCGCAGAGCTCGATTCGATGAGGTTGTCCTGGAGGTTCATGACTCTAGTTATTTGCAATCGGTCCGCCACCAATTTGGCCTTTATTTTTCAGAGAGTTGCAGTACAATCGCCGGCGCATGACTTCCGCCGATGAGAGCTCGCAGAAGTCGACCGTCCGGGAGTACTACGAAGCGCTGCTGATCGCCGTCATCTTCGTCCGATTCGCGGCCATTTTTGTCTTCCAGGCCTTCAAGATTCCGACGGGATCGATGGAGGACAATCTCAAGGTCGGCGACCACATCATCGTCAACAAGTTCATCTACGGTCCCGGCCCCAGCCTCGGTCATCTGCTGCCTCTGCGCGACATCCGGCGCGGCGACATCATCGTCTTCCGTTATCCGCTGGCGCCGGAGACCGACTTCGTCAAGCGCGTGATCGGACTGCCCGGCGATACGGTCGAGATCCACGACAAGCAGCTCGTCATCAACGGGAAGAAGCTCGACGAGCCGTACAAGACGCATCTCGATGAGCAGGTCTATCCGGCGGGGCCGTATCTGCCGGAGCCGTATCGATCGCGCGACCAGTACGCGCCGTTCAAGGTCCCGCCCGGTCAGTACTTCGCGATGGGAGACAATCGCGATCGCTCGAGCGATTCGCGCTACTGGGGCACGGTGCCGCGCTCGATGATCAAAGGGCGGGCATTCATGGTGTATTGGTCGTTCCGCGGCACGCCCGCGCCGGCCGATGCGTCGTACCAGGATCGTGTGAGGGAGTTGTGGCGCGTGGTCGTGCACTTCGCCGGCCGGACGCGCTGGGACCGCTCGTTCACGATCGTGGACAGGAAGTACCACTACCATGAGCCGATTGAAGGCGACTCGGAACTAGGCCCGTAAAGTGTAGGACAAGCTCTCAGCTTGTCATCTGGTCGGGACAAGCTCTCAGCTTGTCCCGGACAATCAGTTATCGGGACAAGCTGAGAGCTTGTCCTACACTTTCAATTCTGCAATGAGCGACATACCTTCCCCCGAAGAAGAAGTGCCGGCGCCTCCGGTCGAGGACGTGCCGGAAGGCACGATCATCGATCGCAGCGAGCACTCCATCTCGCGCCGGCGCATCCCCGAAAACGTCCTCAAGGTTCTCTACCGGCTGCATCGCAGCGGCTACCGCGCGTATCTCTGCGGCGGCAGCGTGCGCGATCTGCTGATGAACCGGCAGCCGAAGGATTTCGACATCGCGACGGACGCGCATCCGACCGAGATCCGCCGCCTCTTCCGCAACAGCCGCATCATCGGCCGCCGCTTCCGGCTGGTGCACATCATCTTTCAGGATCAGATCGTCGAAGTGGCGACGTTCCGCCGCGAGCCGGAGCGGAGCTCGGTCGATGAAGAGAACGAAGATTTCCTGATCACCGACGACAACACGTTCGGCTCGCCGCTGCAGGACGCGCGGCGCCGCGATTTCACCATCAACGCGCTCTTCTACAACATCGCCGACTTCTCGGTGATCGATTACGTCGGCGGCCTGCGCGACATGGACGAGAAGCGCGTGCGGGTGATCGGCGATCCCGACATGCGCTTCCGCGAGGACCCGGTCCGCATGATGCGTGCGATCGAGTTCGCCGCGCGCCTCGGCTTCGAGATCGAAGGCGCGACGTACGACGCGCTCCTGCGTCATCGCAACGAGATCCTGAAAGCGTCGCCGCCGCGCGTCTCGGAAGAAATTCTCGAGCTGCTGCGCCGCGGCTGGTCGAAGGAAGCGCTCCGGCGCATGGTCGCATCGGGACTGCTCGAGCCGCTGCTGCCCGAGGTTTGCGGCGCGATCTCGGAGGATCGGGCGCCGTACTTCTGGAAGATGCTCGAGGTGCTCGATCGCACCGTGCAGGCGGGACGGAAGATCTCCGACGCCGTGCTGCTGTCGGTGCTGATGCTGCCGTGGGTCATCGCGGAACTGGAGCGCGAGGAGAATCGCCGCGATTCGCGGATGCGCATCAGCGAAGTGCTGATCTTCGTCCGCGATCTCGTGCAGCCGCTCTGCGCGCGCATGGCGCTCGCGGCGGGGACGCGTCACCAAATCGAGCAGGCCCTCGAAACGCTCTGGCGTCTGCTCGAGCCGCCAACCGATCGCCGCGCGCAATTCCGCGCCGTGCATCGCGAGCCGTTCAACGACGCGCTCGCGCTGCTCGAGTTGTACGCGCTGTCGTCCGGCAAGTACGTCGAGCAGTACCGGCAATGGCACGCGTTCGCCCGGAGCGCGAAGCGTGACGGGGAGCACGCCGCCGCGGTGGCGCGGCGGAGGCGGAGACGTAGGTAGGGACTTAATCGTTTCCGTCACTCCTTAAGGCGGAGGGTCCCAAACCAATGTCATTCTTCAAGCTGCCTGACGAGGCAATCGAACGCGGTGTGTCTCATCTCAAAGCGCTGGCCGAGGCAGTGTTCGAGAATCCTGCACACCGCGCGGTGGTCGAAGCGCATTCGGAGTACCTGCGCGCATCCGAGCAGAAGCTGATGGCCGCGCTGCGCGGCGAGGAGCCGTCGATCGACGGCCCCGGCTCACTCGAATTCGGCGCGGTGCTCTATCACCTGCACTCCATCGCCGGCATCGCATCGATCGTGGCGGAGGACATCGGATTGCCCGAGGCGCGGCTCACCGATGCGCATCTGCAAGCGGCGGACGCTGCCGGTCTTCTGCCGCGCGTCGCCGGTGACGGCTCGCTCATCGGCTTCGGCAAATGGGAAGCCTTCGACACCGGCTGGCTCCAGGCATTCGGCAACTACGTCCTGCTCAAGCTCGGCAAGATCAAGAAGCACGCGTTCAATGCCACTCCGGCGCAGATCCCGCTGCCGTCTTCGTGCACGATCGCCATCGTCGGCGACTGGGGCACCGGCAACTGGGACGACGGCTCCGAGACCGCGCCCGCGCTCGCGGTGATGCAGCAGGTCATCAAGCTGAAGCCGAACTACACGATTCACCTCGGCGACGTGTACTACTCCGGCACGCAGGCCGAGGAAGACGCGAATTACGTGAAGTTCTGGCAGGCCGCGACCGCCGGCTCGTTCATGCTCAATTCGAATCACGAGATGTACGACGGCGCGAACGGCTACTTCGACATCGGCCTCGCCGCGCCCTTCTTCAAGCAACAGAAGAACACCAGCTACTTCGTGCTGATGAATTCCGACATCGCGGTGATCGGACTCGATTCGGCGTACGGCGATCCGAGCACGCTCTTCATGCAGGGCGCGATTCCGTCGTCATCGCCGCAGGTGCCGTGGCTGCAGGGGCTGAACCTCGGATCGCGCAGAGTCATCGCGCTGACGCATCACACCGGCGTGTCGACCAGCGGCTCGTCCACCACCGGCCTCTGGCACGACATGATGAGCGCCCTCGGACGTTCACCGGACTACTGGTACTGGGGCCACATTCACAACGGCATCGTCTACAAAGACCGCAACGAAAACGGCGCGACCGTGTATCCGCGCTGCACCGGCCAGGCGGCGATTCCGTTCGGCGACGGCAAGACGATTCCGAACGCGGGCTACGTCAAGTACTACGCGAACACGCCGAACCCGAACGCGCCGCCGCAGGGTCTGCGCGTGAACAACGGCTTCGCGCTGCTGACCATCAACGGCTCGAGCGTGACCGAGACCTGGTACGACCAGTTCGGCAACATGGCGTGGTCGTCGTCGACATGAGTTAAGTTGACTCGGTGATCTATCTCGACCACCACGCCACGACGCCGTGCGATGCGCGGGTGGTCGAGAAGATGCTGCCGTTCTTCAGCGAGATCTTCGGCAATCCTGCGTCGATCGTGCACGAGCATGGGCGGGCGG
>DATEZA010000068.1:0-9695 GCA_035255945.1 Thermoanaerobaculia bacterium | reverse complement strand
GTGGCGCTGGCCATCGACGATTTCGGGACCGGCTACTCGTCGCTCGCACATCTCAAACGGTTGCCGGTCGATGAATTGAAGATCGACAAGTCGTTCGTGCAGAACCTCACCGAGAGCGCGACGGACGATCTGGTCATCGTGCGCTCGACGATCGAGCTCGGTCACAACATGGGCCTGATCGTAATTGCGGAAGGGGTGGAGACCCCGGAGTCGTGGGCGATCCTCAAACGCCTCGGCTGCGACATGGCGCAGGGCTACTACATGAGTCCACCGCTCCCCGTGGATGAGTTCAGCGAGTGGTTCGTGAACTCGGTGTGGGGCGCGCAACGGATGAGTAAGCCGGTGGCTTGAACGCAGAACGCAGAGAATTGAGAATCAGCGAGCCCGCGCTTCTTGCGTCGTTCCCTTTCTTAATTCTCACTCTGCGTTCTGCGTTCTACGTCATCCCGAGCGTAGTCGAGGGACCTGCGTGGGCGGGCGGCACGCTCATCGCGCCACCACGCACCCAGCTCCCTCGACTACGCTCGGGATGACGGAGAGCGCGTCATCTTCCGCACCGCCTCCGTCACAATTCGGTAACCAACCTTCCTGCGACAATTCCGTCTTACCAATCCAAATGACGAAGACACGCAGCGTCCTTCTTCTGGCACTGGCCTGCGTCGCGCTCATCGCGCACGCCGAGGAGGCGCCGGTGGCGATCACGCGGGCGAGCGGACCGATCAGCGTCGACGGCGATCTTTCCGATCCGGCGTGGCAGACCGCGACGAAGTTCGACGAATGGTTCGAGACGAACGTCAGCGACAACGGCACGCCTCCCGCGAAGCAGACCGGCTGGGTCACATACGACGATCGCTTCTTCTACGTCGCGATCAAGATGGACGATCCCGATCCGAAGCAGATCCGCGCACCGTTCGGCGATCACGACAACATCAGCGGCTCGACCGACGACTACGCCGGCGTGATCATCGACTCGCGCAACGACAACAAGACCGCCATCCTCTTCCTCGTCAATCCGAACAACATCCAGTACGACGCGGCGACCGACGACAACACCGGCGAGGACAACTCGCCCGATTATTTCTGGGACTCGAAGACGAAGATCACGTCGACCGGCTGGCAGCTCGAGATCCGCGTGCCGTTCGCGTCGCTGCGCTACCGCACCGACATCCAGACGTGGGGGATGATCCTCTACCGCAACTACCCGCGCGAGCGCCGCTTCCAGATGTTCACGCACCGGCTGCCGCGCGGCTCGTCGTGCTTCGTCTGCAACTACAACAAGGTCACCGGCCTGACGAACCTGCCGTCGGGACAGCATGTCGTCGCCGCGCCGTACGTCGCCGCGCGCCGCGACAACGGCTCGACCAGCAACGACGAAGGGCTCGACGTGAAGTGGACGCCGAACGTCTCGACAGCCGTCGATGCGACGATCAATCCCGACTTTTCGCAGATCGAATCGGATGTCGCGGCGATCACCGCGAACGAGCGCTTCGCCATCTTCTATCCCGAAAAGCGCCCGTTCTTCCTCGAGGACGTCAACCTCTTCGCCACGCCGATCCAGGCAGTGTCGACGCGCACGATCACGTCGCCGCGATGGGGCTTGCGCAGCACCGGCAAGTTCTCCGGCGACGCGTACACATTGCTCGTCGCGCAGGATCGCGGTGGCGGTCAGGTGATCATCCCCGGCGCCGAGACTTCGGACTTCGCGGACCAGGATTTCTCGTCGACGGCGGCGATCGGCCGCATGCGTCACGACTTCGGCGAGACGTCGTTCGTCAGCTTCCTCGGCACGACACGCGAGATCTCCGGCGGCGCGCACAACCGCGTCCTCGGGCCCGACACGGTGTGGCGGATCAACGACAAGTGGACGTTCACCGGACAGATGCTGCTCAGCGACAGCCGCACGCCGGAGCGTCCCGATCTCGCGGATGAATGGGACGGACGGCATCTGCGCTCGCACGCCGGCTACGGCCGCGTCACGCGCAACACGGCGACGACCGATCTCTTCGTCGAAGGCTACGACGTCGGCGACGACTTCCGCGCCGACAACGGCTTCGTGCCGCAGGTCGGCTATCGCTCGCTGTACGAAGAGCTCGGACACACGTTCCGGCCGAAGGGCTTCTTCAATCGCTTCCGCGTCTACGAGTTCACGCAGTACCAGACGCTGCAGGACGGCTCGGAGCTGTACTCGCTCGCATCGATCGGTTTCGGCGCGGATGGACGCCATCGCTCGTTCTGGCGTCTTCGCGCGGCGACCGATCGCGTGCGCAACGGCGACTCGCTCTTCAGGCGCAACCGGCTCTACTACACGGTGCAGTACGCGGTGAACAAAGTGCTGTCGTTCGTCACGCTCGACGGCTGGGCCGGCGATGAAGTCGATTTCTCGAACAACCGTCCCGGACACGGCGCAAGCCTGACCGCGTCCGCCACGGTGCGTCCGAACGACCACCTCGAGCTGCGGCTCAACAACGGCCTGCGCTGGCTCAATGCCGGCGGCGGACATCTCTTCACCGCACAGACGGAGCGCCTGCGCGCGCAATACACGTTCGACTCGCGCCGCTACCTGCGCCTCGTCATCCAGAATCAAAGGTCGAACGTGAATCGCTTCCTGTACGACGATCCGTCGTCTGTCGACCACCACTCCGGCTCGCTCGCCTCGCAGATCCTCTTCGCCTACAAACTGAACTGGCAAACGGTGCTCTTCGTCGGTGCCGGCGATTTGCGCGAAGTAACATTTGCCGAGGACCCCGACCTCCACAAAACCGACCGCCAGGTATTCATGAAGTTGTCATACGCGTTCCAGCGATAGGAGTGCGGCACCAAGCTGCCGCACTCCTCCGTCGAGCGCGTCGTGAACCTCCGCTCGAGAAGATCGGCGGCGAGAACGTCCAGTACGTAATCACGCGCGAATAGCGGCTGTCTGCTATCTTTTCCTCATGAGCGTCCAGGCCCAGCCCATGTCGCTCGAGCGCGAGCTCGAGTACCGGAAAAAGCTGACGTCGATCACCAACAAGATCAACTCGGCCGAATCCATCCCGCACATCCTCATGTCGCTCGCTCCGCAGATCCTCGAGCTGCTCGACGCCGAGCGCCTCACCATCTACGCCGTCGACACGAAGAATCAGGAGCTCTATTCGCTGCAGAAGATCGGCGATGTCCCGAAAGAGATCCGCGTCCCGAAATCCTTCGCATCGATCGCCGGCTTCACCGCGCTCGCCCGCAAGACCCTCAACATCAAAGACGCCTACGAGGCCACCGAGCTCGCCCGGTTCCACGCCAACCTCCGCTTCGATCAGCGCTGGGACAAGCAGTCGGGCTTCCGCACCCGCGCCGTCCTCGCCGTCCCCATCCTCTTCGAAAAGTATCTGCTCGGCGTGATCCAGCTGATCAACAAGCGGCACGGCACCGCATTCAGCGAGCACGATGAAGACGGCGCCGAAGAGATCGCCCGCATCCTCGGCATCGCCTTCTACAACCAGCACAAAGTCACGCGGCAGACCAAGCCCTCGAAATTCGGCGCGCTCGTCGACAAAGGCATCATCTCGGAGAAAGACCTCGAACAGGCCGTCTCCAACGCACGCGTCAACAACACGAACGTCGAGAAGGTGCTGATCGAAGAGTGCAACGTGCCGAAGGAAGAGCTCGGGCGCTCACTCGCCGCGTTCTACGGCGCAACGTTCTTCAGTTACGACGGCACCCAGACCATTCCGGCGGACCTGCGCGAGCGCGTGCCGTCCGACATGTGGAAGAAGTACACCTGCGCTCCAGTCGAGCGGAAGCCGGGACTGCTCGTGATCGCCGTCGACGATCCGCAGGACCTCACGCGGCTCGACGGCATCCGCGCCATGAGCCTCTCGCCGCGCTACGACTTTCAGGTCGGTCTCAAGCACGAGATCATGCAGTACATCCTCAACTCGTACGGCGAGAAGGAGAAGGAGCCGGCGACCGAAGGCGCCGATCTGGCGAGGATCATCGACTCGCTCGGCGAAGGGGAGAAGGTCGAGCTGGACGACGAACCGAAACCGGATGAGCCGGAGATCGATGAGACCGACTCCGGCATCGTGCGTTTAGTCAACCAGTTGATCATCGAGGCGTTCAACCGCGGCGCCTCGGACATTCACGTCGAGCCCGACGGCGCGAAGAGTCCGTGTCTCATCCGCCTGCGCATCGACGGCGACTGCTCGAAATTCATGGAGATCCCGGGACCGCACCGCAACGCGGTCGTGCAGCGCCTGAAGATCATGGCGAAGCTCGACATCTCGGAGCGCCGCAAGCCGCAGGACGGCAAGATCCGCTTCAAGTACTCGCGCGGTGCGATCGAGCTCCGCGTGGCGACGATCCCGACCGCGAATCAGAACGAAGACGTCGTCATGCGTATCCTCGCCGCCTCGAAGCCGCTGCCGCTGGAGAAGATGGGCTTCAGCGAGCGGAATCTGACCGCGTTCAAAACGCTGCTGCAGAAGCCGTACGGCATCTGCCTCGTGGTCGGTCCGACCGGCTCCGGTAAGACGACTACCCTCCACTCGGCGCTCGGCTTCATCAATACTGAGGACATGAAGATCTGGACGGCGGAAGACCCGGTGGAAATCACGCAGAAGGGACTGCGGCAGGTGCAGGTGCAGCCGAAGATCGACTTCACGTTCGCGGCGGCGATGCGCGCGTTCCTGCGCGCCGATCCCGACGTGATCATGGTCGGCGAAATGCGCGATCACGAGACGGCGGCGATCGGCATCGAGGCGTCGCTCACCGGCCATCTCGTGTTCTCGACGCTGCACACGAACTCCGCGCCGGAGACGATCACCCGCCTCCTCGACATGGACATCGATCCGTTCAACTTCGCCGACGCACTCCTCGGCATCATGGCGCAGCGGCTGATCCGCGTGCTCTGCCCGAAGTGCAAGGAGGGCTACAACCCGACGGCGGAGGAGTACGAGGAGATCATCGAGGCGTACGGCTACGACTGGTGGGGCGGGACGGGAATCACGTACTCGCCATCGCTCACGCTCTATCGGCCGAAGGGCTGCTCCGCGTGCAACGACTCCGGCTACAAAGGCCGCATGGGCGTGCACGAGCTGCTGGTCGGGACGGACGAGCTGAAGAGGGCGATCCAGCACAAATCGCCGATCGATGAACTGCGGCGGCTGGCGCTGAATCAGGGGATGCGGACGCTGCTCCAGGACGCGATCGAGAAGGCGTTCAAGGGCGTGACCGACATCAAGCAAGCGCGCGCGATCGCTGTGAAGTAAAGCCGCCGCGGACGCCGGTGGCGCCGCGCGCGGGCGGGCGCGTCGCAGCTGGCGACTTCGTCGCAGCTGAACGGCGCCCGACGATGCGCGCGGAACTGCTGCCTGCTATCTGTTATCTGCTGTCCGGCAGCCTTTCCGCATCGCCCGCAGCGCTTCTCCGAACGACATCGCCGCAGGTTACACCCTCACCCTCGCGGCCCTGGCCTCCGTCCTCGCGGCGCGCTCGGAATCACGCTCCCATCGTTGTTGCCGTTGTCGTGGGGGACGCGCACCTGCACGGTTCCGGTGGCGATGTTGCCGGCGGCGTCGGTGCACTCGATCTCCAGCGTGTAGATCCGCTCGTTGTTCTCTCCGGAGCGTTCGGCGCGCAGGCTCGCGGTCAGCGGACCGGTGATCTGCCAGTCGTCGTCGATCGTCTCGTTTGCGGTGACGTTGACGATGCGCGACATCACCGGCGAGCTGACGGTGTCCATCGCGTTCACCGTGACCGTCACTTCCTGCATCTTGTGATCGGGCGGTCTGAGCACGCTCGGATCGACGCTGATGTTGACGATCACCGGCGGCGTCGTGTCGACGACGATGACGTGGAACGTGCCGGCCGTGCAGCTGACGAGGGTCGAGCCGAGCGGAAAGAGCGAGTCCGACGCCGGACTGCACCCGCTCACGTCGTAATGGACGTACGCACCGCTCGCCGACGCCGCCTCGGCCGTGATGTCGGGAAGCGGCGCGATGAACGGCGTGACCGTCACGTGGAACGTGCCACTCAACGTGCCGGCGGTGCAGTTCACGGTCGTCGTGCCGGCCGGAAAGAGCGAGCCCGAGGAGGGCGTGCACGTCACCGGGGCGCCGTTCGATGCGCTTGCAGTGAACGTCACGACCGCGCCGCCCGGACCCGTCGCCGCAACAGTGACGTCGTCCGGCAGGATGAGATGCGCGTTGTCATTGAAGGGCGTCACGGTCACATGAAACGACCCGGTCAGCGTGCCGGCCGAGCAATTGACGGTCGTCGTGCCGATCGGAAAGAGCGACCCCGAAGGTGGCGCGCATGTCACCGCGGCGCCGTTCGATGCGCTGGCGGTGAACGTGACCGGCGCGCCGCTCTCCACCGTCGCCGTGACCGTGATGTCGTCCGGCAGGATCAGATATGCGTGCTGGTCGAACGGCAGCACGGTCACATGGAAGAAGCCGCCCATGTCGCCCATCGTGCAATCGACCTCGGTCGTGCCGATCGGGAAGAGCGAGCCGGACGACGGGTAACACGTCACATTCTTCGCCGTGTATTTGACGATTGCACCGTCGGGACTCGTCGCCGGAACCGTCATGTCGGGCGGAATCTGAATGATCGGCGGCGGCGTCTCGATCACCGTGATCCTGAATTCGCCATACGCGGAGTTGTTCGAGAAATCGACGGCCGAGCATCCGACCGTCGTCGTCCCGACCGGGAAAAAGCCCGGCCCTGGCATGCACGACACCTTTGGATTCGGATCGACCGCGTCTTCGGCCGTGACGTGGAAGCTGACGTACGCGCTGAACGGAAGCGTGCCTGTCTTCGCGGTGATGTCTGCGGGAAGGTGCAGCACCGGAGGCGTCTGATCGAGCACCTCTGACGCGCTCACGGTGAACGATGTGACGGAGAACGCAGACGCACTGAAGGCGAGAAGGAGGGCACCGAGGGCTGCGCGCATGGACGCATGCGGCATGCTGCTTCGGTGCCCGCCTTGCGGAAGATCAGAAGCGGAACCCCACCCCCGCCGTCGCGATCACCGGATTGATCTTCACCCGCGTCTCCGAGTTCGGGCCGGTGATGAACACCGCGGTCGCGCTCGACTTCAGCGGCACGTACTTCACGTCGCCGTGGATGTCCATGTTCGAGCCGAACTTGATGCTCAGGCCTGCGTCGGCGGCGAAGCCCGCGTCGTCCTTGAACCGGATGCGATTGACACCGAGGTCGTTCGCCCCTCTCGCGCCGTCGATGTCGTTGAACAGCACGTACGCGGCGCCGCCACCGATGTACGGATCGATGAAGCCGTTCGGCGCGAAGTGCCACTGCAGGACGGCGGTGATCGGCACCATGCTCACGCGATTGTTGTTGCTGCTGAGACCGGCGGAGGTCAGGTTTGCCTTCGGCCGTACGCGTGACGCCGCAAGCTCGAGCGAGACGGTGTTGCCGAAGAAGACATTCGCCGCGGCGCCGTAGCCGAGGTCGCCTTTGAAGTCGATGTCGAGAGTTCTGTTTGCCGAACGGTCGAAGGTGCCGTTGCTGTTTGGATCGACCCACACCGCATTCACATCGAGATCGAAGAAGCGGTTTGCCGCGAAAAGGGGAGAGGAAACCAGGAGCAGAAGAACGAGAGCGAGAGAAAAACGGGACGACATGAGTGGCAAAACCTCCTGCCGCCGCGGGAGCGAAACTTGCGCCAGATGCAAGCGCAGTCAGAGCTCGTTGCAGATACCGATGATGGCCTTCGTGAACTCATCGACATCGAACGGCTTCGGGATCACCACCTTCACGATGTCGAGGTCGAGCTGTGTGAGCGCCTGCTGCGACACCGCCGACACCACCGCCACCGGCAGGTTCAGTTGTTCGCGCTTGATGAACTCGATGATCTCGAAGCCGTTCACCTTCGGGACCATCAGATCGAGGATCAGCACCGAGTAGCGGTTGCTGCGCAATTTCTCGAGTGCGCTTTGTCCGTCGACCGCGCTGTCGACCTCGATTTGGCGGCGCTGCAGGAGCCGCTCGACCAGTCGTCGAATACCGGCGTCGTCTTCGACGAGCAGTGCACGGTGTGTTTCCATTGGTGACCCATATCAGCATAAGCGATTAAACTCCGCCCCTATGCGAAGAATGCTTTTGCTGCTGCTTGTTACGCTCGTCTCGCTGCCGTCAGTCAATGCCGAGGAGCTCTCGGCGGCGAGTCTCGACAAACGCAGAAAAGCGCTGCAGGACCTGCTGAAAGAGCAGTGGGACGATTCGCTCCGCCGCGCACCCGAGTACGCATCGGTCCTCGGCGACCGCCGTTGGAACGACAAGTCGAGCGATCTGTCGGAGAAGGCCGCGCTCGAAGACATCGCCATCGCGCGCAAATTCGCGAAGCGCTTCGACGCGATCGATACCACCGGCTTCGACGAACAGGAGAAGCTCGACAAAGAGCTGATGCTCCTCGATCTGCACAACACCATCGAGGACGAGAAGTTCACGCCGTGGCTGATGCCGGTCACGCAGATGAGCGGCTTCCACCTGCAGGCGGCGCAGTTCCCGGCGCTGCTGACCTTCACCAGCATGAAGGACTTCGACGACTACCTCACGCGCATGCACCGCCTTCCCGCGCAGTTCGCGCAGCTCGAGACGGACATGCGCAAGGGCATGACGAAGAAGCTGATGCCGCCGAAGTTTCTGCTGATGAAAGTGGCGGATCAGGCGGATCAGATCGCGAAGATGGATGCGGAGAAGTCGCCGTTCGTCATGCCGCTGGCGAAGTTCCCGAGCTCCGTCTCGACCGACGATCAGACGCGCATCCGCAACGCCTTCATGGATTCGATCCGCAACGAAATCCTTCCGGCGTATGCGAAGTTCGCGAAATTCGTACGTGAGGAATACGCGCCGCACGGAAGGACGGAAGTCGGTGTCTGGTCGCTGCCGAACGGCGCCGCGCGTTACGCCGCGCGCATCCGCCGCTCGACGACAACGAACATGACGGCGCAGGAGATCCACGACCTCGGATTGCGCGAAGTGGCGCGCATCGAAGGCGAGATGCTCGAGGTGGCGAAGCGCCTCGGTTTCAACGATCTGCCGGCGCTGAATAAGTCGATCGAAGCGAATCCCGAGCTGCGCGCGAAGTCACGCGAGCAGATCCTCGATTTGTATCGGCACTACGAAGATCAGATGTACGCGAAGCTGCCGCAGCTCTTCGGACGTCTGCCGAAAGCGAAGCTCGAAGTGATTCCGATCGAGCCGTTCCGCGAGCAGCAGGCAGCGGGTGCGGACTACAACACCGGCGCGCCGGATGGCTCGCGTCCGGGACGCATCAACGTCAACACGTACGATCCGCCGTCGCACAAGACCATCACGTTCGAATCGACCGCGTATCACGAAGGCGTGCCGGGCCATCACATGCAGCTCTCCATCCAGCAGGAGCTGCCGGCGCTGCCCGACTTCCGCAAGCAGGGCGGCTACACGGCGTACGTCGAAGGGTGGGCGTTGTATTCGGAGCGGCTGGGCAAGGAAGTCGGTTTCTACGAGAACCCGTACAACGATTACGGGCGTTTGCAGGACGAGATGCTGCGCGCGATCCGGCTGGTGGTCGACACCGGCCTGCATTACAAGAAGTGGAACCGTCAACAAGTTGTCGATTTCTTCCACGCCCATTCGGCGCAGGACGAGATGGACATCCAGAACGAGACCGACCGCTACATCGTGTGGCCCGGCCAGGCCCTCGGCTACAAGATCGG
>DATEZA010000067.1:0-5071 GCA_035255945.1 Thermoanaerobaculia bacterium | reverse complement strand
GAAGCGCCACCTCAATTCTCAATTCTTCATTCTGCGTTCTGCGTTCTGCATTCAATCTCGTCCTCGTGCCCGCCCCGCATGCTACGATCCCCCCGCAGCAGGACGCCTGGGGGTGGCCGTAACGGCCTGAGATCAAACCCTTCGAACCTGACCCGGTTGAGACCGGCGTAGGGAACGGCAGATAAAGAAATCTCTCAATCCTCATCAGCGCCCTCTGGAAAAACTTCTTCGAGAGGATTTCCATGAAGGCATTTTTTGCAGTTCTCTTTTTCCTCAACATCCACGGAATCGTGAAGGATCCGAACGGTGTGCCGGTGCCGGGCGCGGTCGTGACGATCGAATCGGCGCGCGCGGTGACCGACGCGAACGGCGCGTTCGACATCGAGTCCGCGCAGAAGAGCGGCACGTTGCGCGTCACCCATGCGGGCTTCCAGTCCGCTAACGTTCCGGCCGCTGACAACGTCGAAGTAACGATGCATCCCGCGCTCGCGGACACGATCGTCGTCTCCGGCATCCGCGCCGACGCCACCACGCCGGTCACGAAGACGGACGTGCCGCGCGAGACGATCGAGAAGCGCTACTACCAGCAGGACATCCCGCTGCTGTTGCGCGACACGCCCTCGATGGACACGTACACCGAGTCGGGCGCAGGCGGCGCGGGCTACTCGTACTTTTCTCTGCGCGGCATCAGTCCGACGCGTGTGAACTTCACGCTCGACGGCGTTCCGCTGGCGGATTCCGAGGACATGGGGACGTACTTCGCCGACTTCGCCGATCTCGCGCATTCGCTGCAATCGATTCAGATTCAGCGCGGTGTCGGTACCTCGACCGTCGGCTCCCCGTCGTTCGGCGGCTCGGTCAATCTGCAGTCGATCGATCTGTCGCAGGACGAAAAGACCGACGCGCGCGTTGCGGCCGGTTCGTACAACGCGCGCTTCGCAACGATCGGCTGGCAGTCGGGCAATCACGACGGCTTCGCGATGTATGCACGCGCGTCGGCGAGTCACTCCGACGGTTTCCGCGAATCGAGCGGCATGACGGAGCAGAATTTCTTCGTCAGCGCGGCGAAGCAGTACGAGGACTCGCAATTGCGATTCACCGGCTTCAGCGCGAAGGAAGCGACGCAGCAGTCGTTCCTGGCGGTCGATCCCGACACGCTGAAGCACGACCTGCGATTCAATCCGATGTCTGCCGAGGATCGGGACGAATTCGGGTACAACCTGGGGCAGTTGCAGTATTTGAAGGCGCTGTCGCCGTCGGCCGATATGACCGCGTCGGTCTTCTTTCAGCGCGGCTACGGCTGGTACACGCTGTGGGACGACGAGACGACGAAGACCGACCTGCACAAGTACAGCCTCGACGGCACGCTGATCGGCACGATGGCGACGCTGAGCTGGACGCATGGGCCGTTCACCGCGAAGTACGGCCTGCACGTCAATGAATTCAAGCGGACGCACACCCGCGATTTAGTTGGTGGCGGCCGCGATTATTCGAATTACGGCACCAAGGACGAAGCGAACACGTTCGCGAAGCTCGCGTATGACGGGGGACGCTGGCACACATACGGCGACGCGCAGCTGCGCTACACGAATTTCCACTATCACGGCGACGTGTCGATCGAGCCGATTCACTGGACGTTCTTCAATCCGAAGATCGGTGCGCGTTTCGATCTCACGCCGAAGTCGGGACTGTATGCATCGGCCGGTATGTCGACGCGGGAGCCGGCGCGCAACGATCTCTTTCAGGGCGAGGACAATGCGTCGTTCGCGCACGACCTGCACGCCGTGCGTCCGGAGCGCGTGCTCGACCTCGAAGGGGGCTGGGACTATCACGCGTCGAACGTCGATGTGACGGCGAATCTGTATGCGATGGAGTTCCGCCACGAGATCGCCTCGACCGGCGAGCTGTCCGACATCGGTCTGCAATTGCGCCGCAATGTCGATCGCAGCCATCGCCGCGGCATCGAGCTCGACGCCTCGTGGCAGGCGTCGCCGATGGTGCGGCTGCATACCGCCGCGAACTTCAGCAGCAACCGGATCAAGACGTGGACGCAGTTCTACAACGTTTATGACGCGGCGGGGGAGTACGTCGAGAGCACGCCGCTGACGCATCACGATGTCGAGCCGCTGCTCACGCCGCGGGCGACCGTCAGCCAGTCGATCGATGTCACGCAATCGCCGCGCGTGGTGTTCGGACTGACCGGCAGGTATCAGGCGAAGTCGTATCTCGACAACACGAACAATCCCGATGCGGTCGCGCCGTCGTTCGTCACCGTCGACGGCAATGCAGCGTACGACCTCACGCCGCAGGTGCGATTGTCACTACAAATCAACAACTTGACGGATCGCCGTCGCATCTTCCCAAGTGGTTACAGCTATTTGTATTTCGCCGGCAATGAACTGCAGGCGATTCCGTATTACTACCCGCAGGCGACGAGGAATGCGACGGTGATGGTGGATTACAGGAGATGAGGTTGTTTGGGTTGTTAGGTTGTTAGGTTGTTGGGTTGTTAGGTTGTTGAGCCACCCCAACAACCCAACACCCTAGCAACCCAGCAACCCGGCAACCGAACAACCCAACAACCCAACAACCCAACAACCTAACAACTCAACAACCCAAATAACCGAACAACCCAACAACCCAACAACCAATGTCCCCACTCGAGATCTTCGCCGCCATCATTACCATCGTGAGCATCGTGCTCACGGCGATCGAGAACATCTGGTGCTGGCCCACCGGCGTCGTCAGCGTCGTGCTGTATGCGTGGATCTTCTGGCAGGCGCGGTTCTATGCAAACGCCGGACTGCAGATCGTCGTCTTTCTTCCGTTGATCATCTACGGCTGGTACGAGTGGCTGCATGGCGGGAAAAATGAAACGCAATTGCGGGTGTCGCGCACTCCATTGTGGGGGTGGATGGTGACGATCGTGATCGGCGCGGTGGCGACGGGCGCAGCCGCATTGTGGATGAAGTCCCATACCGACGCGGCGATGCCGCTGGCCGACGCCGGCACGACTGCGTTCTCGATCGTGGCCGAGGCCATGACGGCGCGGAAGTGGATCGAGAACTGGCTGATCTGGATCGTGGTCGACGGGGTCTCGACGTGGATGTTCGTCGAGCAGAAGCTTTATCCGAGTGCAATTTTGTACGGGCTGTTTGTCCCGCTGGCGGTCTATGGATGGATCGAATGGCGCAAATCGCTCGTGTCTGCCTGATCGGTCCGCATTCGACGGGAAAATCGACGCTCGCCCGCGAGCTTGCGGCGCATTACAGGACGCACTGGGTCGCGGAGTATGCGCGCGGTTATGCACTGTGCGTGCAGCACGAGCTCACGGCGGACGATGTGCCGCGCATTGCGGAAGGGCAGATCGCGAACGAGGAAAGTGCGAACGGCGCCGAGATGCTGATTCTCGACACGGATCTCGTCAGCACCGTCGTTTATTCGCGGCACTATTACGGATTCTGCGAGCCATGGATCGAGCAGAAGGCGCGCGAGCGCCGCGCCGATCTGTATCTGCTGATGGATGTCGATACGCCGTTCATCGATGACCCGGTGCGCGACAGTGCGGACGCGCGACAGGAGTTGTTCGCGCGATTTCGCGCGGTGCTGGAGGAGCTCGGGGTGAAGTACGTGGTGATCAACGGCGATTGGGCGGCGCGAAAACGGGCGGCGATCCAGGCGATCTCGTGATGAGATTCGCCATTCCGCCGGAGCTGCTCCGGAAGTTGCGCGACCGCTTCGCCACGCGGCAGCGGCGCGATATCGAGCTGAACGAAGACGCATTTCTGCTCTTTCCCGGGATGGGTCCCGCCTTGTATCTCACCTCGGATGGCCGAGTCCTGAAAGACGGTCGCGACTGGGACGAATCACTCCCCATCGAGGAGGGGTCCGATGACGATGCGGTGGCCGCCCTCGTCATTGGAGCGGAAGACCTCGACTTGCCGGAGCTGCTCGAGCTGATTCCCGCGCCGTTACCCAGCGCACAATCGTGCACGCGTTGTGGCGGCTCCCGTTGGTTCACTTTCAAGGACCATTTCGGAAAGACGGCGAGGGTCATCTGTCCGGATTGCGCCGGCCGAGGCTACACGCAATGAGCTCAGCGCGTATGTGCCACGCTCGCGCGTCTTACGCTGCCCGGTAGTCCTCTTCGTCCACCACGAGCAGCAGCGTGCAGCCCTGCGGACTCACCACCATGCCGTGGTGCTCGCCCGCTTCGACGTGGTGGAAGTCGCCCTTCGACAGGCCGACGGAGCCGATGAGGCAGCTCCCTTCGATGACGTACGTCTGCTCGTTGCCTTTGTGGTCATGCGCGGCGAGGGTGCTGCCCGGCTGGAAGCGGAGGAGGAGGGTGACGGTGCCGCGGCGCGCATCGCGCGACAGGCGTTTCATGTCGACGCCGGCAACGACCGGCTTCCAGCGACCTTCCTCTTCGCGGACGGTCGTGCTGTTCTGCGGGATGTTGCGCACCGAGCCGACGATCTGCTCGCGCAGGCTCACCGGCGGCGCAACCGGCTCGATCGATTGAGCAATGAGCTCATCGAGGGCCGAGATCTCTTCGATGGTGAGCTGGTCGTTCATTGGTTCTGTCTGCCTGCCGCAAACCTGCTTCGCAAGTCCGCGATTCCGTCATGCAATAACCGCCGCACTTCTGTTTCGTCGAGCCCGTGCGCCCGTGCGAGGTCGGAGGCGGTCCGTCCGCGATAGAACGCCTCTTCGACGAGCTGTCTCGCGGTTGGTGGACCCCCAACCATTTGACTTACGGGCGCCGAGGCGGAATGGGTTTGTTGCTGCTGAAGGGCGCGGTCCCGGACGGTGCGAAGGAGCCAGGCCTCGGGCGAGCCGAACTGCGCGTCGTACCCGCGAAGGAGGGCGAACGTCTCCTCCAGCGCGCGCGCCGCGGCGCTGCGGTCACTCGTGATGCGCAACGCGACCGCGAAGAGCTGCGGAGCGTGGCGATCGTAGAGGTCGGAGAGCTCCATGGGTTAAAGATAAACCTGAAACTTGAAACCTGAAACCTGAAGTGGCCGCTCGCGCCGGCTCCCTTTCAGGTTTCAGGTTTCAGATTTCATGT
>DATEZA010000066.1:0-26763 GCA_035255945.1 Thermoanaerobaculia bacterium | reverse complement strand
GGCGGCATGGCCGCCGCACTCCATTTGCCAGCGCGCGCAGCGCGAGGAAGCCGTTCGAGGCGCTGCCTGCCGCGCCGATGTGCGGGTCAGATCGAGCAGGAGCGCGATGGCTGTCATCGAAAATAGTTTAGCGGAGTGCGGCGGCCATGCCGCCGCTGCAGTCTTGCACCGCGGCCATGCCGCGGTGCCGTCGCGGCATGGCCGCGACGATGAGTGTCAGCGGCGGCATGGCCGCCGCACTCCATATGACGATCACTCGGTGCGGCTGACGTCGACGAGTCCATACAGCTGGCCCACCGTCGTTCCGTTCGCGATCAGCCGTTTGAATGCGTGATCGGCGCCGGGTGACCGCAACAGCTCGTGCATCGCGAGCCAGCCGCGCGCGTCGTTGGCCAGAAACCGGCGAAGCCGGCGACGAACAGCGCGAGAACGATGGTGACGGTTGCAGTGCGGATCACGACAACATTTTGCGGTACTTCGGATCGAGCGCGTCGATCAACCCGTC
This sequence comes from Thermoanaerobaculia bacterium, assembly GCA_035255945.1. Classification (GTDB taxonomy): domain Bacteria; phylum Acidobacteriota; class Thermoanaerobaculia; order Gp7-AA8; family Gp7-AA8; genus JAJPHC01. The sequence goes on along the minus strand of DATEZA010000066.1, from coordinate 26,258 downwards.
GCCCAGAAAGTTCAGGCCCATCACCGCGAGCATGATCGCGATGCCGGGATAGATCGCGAGATGGTTCGCCAGTCCGAGGTAGCGGCGGCCCGCGGTGAGCATCGCGCCCCACGACGGCGTCGGCGGCTGCACGCCGAGTCCGAGAAACGACAGCGCGGCCTCGGCGAGGATCGCGCCGGCGAGTCCGAGGGTCGCCATCACGATTACGGGGTTGATCACGTTCGGCAACACGTGGCGCACGATCACGCGCGGAGAGCGCGCACCGAGTGCCTTCGCCGCGGTGACGAATTCCATCTCGCGCACCTTCAGCACCTGCCCTCGGACCAGTCGCGCGTAACCGACCCAGCCGATCGTCGCGAGCGCGAGGATCACGTTGTTGAGGCTCGGCCCGAGCACCGCGACGAGCGCGATCGCGAGCAGGATGCCGGGAAACGCGAGCAGGATGTCGGTGATGCGCATGACGACCGTGTCTGCCGCGCCGCCGAAGTAGCCAGCGATTGCACCGAGCGTGATGCCGATCGTCGACGCAAGCAGGACGACGCTGAATCCGACGCGCAGCGACACGCGCGCGCCGAACAAAATCCGCGAGAGCACGTCGCGCCCGAGGTCATCGAGTCCGAGCGGATGCTGCTTCGACGGTGGCTCGAGTCTGCGGAACGTGTCCTGCGCGTTTGGATCGAACGGCGAGAGCAACGGCGCCGCGAGCGCGACGAGGATCAGCGCGATGGTGAGAATCGCGCCGGCGGTGAAGGCGAAATTGCGGAGCAACCGTTTCATTCCAATTTGATCCTCGGATCCACCACGCCATACAGCAGATCCGATGCGAAGTTCACGATGATGTACGTCAGCGCGATGACCAGGATCGACGCCTGCACCTGCGGGTAATCGCGCGTGTTGATCGACTGGATCAGCAAGCGCCCCAGTCCCGGCCACGAAAAAATCTGCTCGGTGATGATCGCGCCGGTCAGCAGCGAACCGAATTGCAGCGCGATGACGGTGATGACCGGGATCAATGCATTTTTGAGGGCGTGACGGAAGATCGCTTTCGCCCGCGTGACGCCCTTCGCGATCGCCGTCGTGACGTAGAGCTGGTTCAGCTCCTCCGCGAGCGATACGCGGATCATGCGGGTGAGGATCGCCGCGAGCGCGAGTCCCATCGTCAGCGACGGCAGCACGATCGAGCGCAGCCCTTCCTCGCGTCCCGAAACCGGAAACCACGTGTGATTGATGGCGAACGCGATGATCAGCAACGGTCCGAACCAGAAGCTCGGCATCGACACGCCGATCAGCGCGAAAAAGCGCGCCACGTTGTCGATCCACGAGTTTCGATAAATCGCGGAGATGATGCCGAGCGGAAACGCGACGAGGAGCGCGACGAGCATCGCGCCGAAGGCCAGTTGAAGCGTGGCGGGATAACGCTCCGCGATCGCCCGCGCGACCGGGTCGCCGGTGTGGAACGATTTGCCGAGGTCGCCATGCACGATGCGCACGAGGTAGTTGACGTACTGCGTTCCCAGCGGCTGGTCGAGTCCCAGTGTCTTCCGCACCGCGATGATGTCCTCGGGGCGCGCCCCTTCACCCGCGATCTGCGCCGCCGGATCGCCCGGAATCAGATGGATCAGCGAGAAGACGAGCGTCAGGATCCCGAAGGTGATCGGGATCATCTGGACGAGGCGGCGAACGATATATTGCGTCATAACCGTGTGTCATTCCGAGCGAAGTCGAGGAATCCCCTGCCGAAGCACGAGTCTCGCTCCGTCGGCAGGGGGTCCCTCGACTTCGCTCGGGAGACACGCTCAAGAGCTCTGTTTTCCCGTGAAGTTCCAGCTGTGCACTTTCACGGTCGGTGCAATGTTCCCGCCGAACATGTTGAACCACGTCGAGACGCGGCGCCGCTCCTTGGTCAGACCCTCCACGCGGCCGAGCGCTTCGACGATCGACTGCGTCCAGCGGAGGTTCGGCAGGCGCGCCACGACTTCGCCGTCGCGGATCAGGAACGTGCCGTCGCGCGTGGTGCCGGTCATCAGCGCGGTCTTCGGCTCGAGCAGTCCGTTGACGTAGTTGAAGCGCGTGACCCAGATGCCGAGCTTCGTCGATGCGATGAGCTCTTCGCGCGTGGCGTCGCCGCCGGCGACATCGATGTGGAACGCGCTGCCGTGCTCCGGCGAGCCGAGGTGCCACGCGTTCGCGGTCGGCTTCATGTTCAGGCGATCGGCCCACATTTTGTCGAGGACCGGACCCTGCACCACGCCGCGCTCGATCAGCGGAATGCGCCGCTTGGGCAGTCCTTCGAGATCGAACGGGAAGGGGAGGAAGTCGGGATCGAGCGCGTCGTCGGCGATGGTGATGTTGTCGCCGGCGATCCGCTTGCCGAGGTTGTCGACGAAGAACGACGAGCCGTCTTCGTACGCCTGGCCGGTGAACGCGATCATGTTCATCCACTCGAAAACTTCGGCCAGTGCGGGCGGCTCGAGGATGACGTCGAATGCGCCCGGCTCGATTTCTTCGGTGCGGCCGAGGGCGAGCGTCGCTTTCTGCGTTGCTTCTTCGCCGAGTCCGAGGATGTTGACTTCGTGCGCGCGGCGGGCGCAGCGCGTGGCGTAGCCGGACGTGTTGTCATTGCGCAGCGCGATGACCGTCGCGTCGGAGAACGTGAGCTCCGCGTAACGATGCACGCCGTGCGAGTTCGCGGTCGCGACCGACGAAGTGCTGGTGAGATACGCGCCGGCGAATTGCACGGCGGCTTCGCGGCCGCGCTCGAACATCACTTTCAGGTCGTGCGCTTTTCCGGCGGGGGAGAGGTTCGCGGTCTGCGGATCGAATGTCGGCAGCTTCGGCAGCGGCTCGTGATCGTGATAGAGACCGGAGAAGTTCTGCAGCGGATCGGAATGCTTCGCCGCTTCGCGCGCGAGCTCCGCCGTGCGCGCGATCTCGTCGTCGTCGAAGGAGGACGTCGACGCGATGCCCATCGAGCCGTTGACGATCACGCGCAGCGTCAGCCCTGCGCTGATCTCCGACATGTTCTGGTGCAGGCTCGAGTTCGCGAAGCGGGAGATGTTTTGGTCGACGGAGATGAGGGCGGCGTCGGACTCGTCCGCGTTTGCGGCTTCGAGGGCGCGGGAGAGGATTTCCTGCGACTGTTGCTCGCTAAGCACGGGCGTCCTCCGCGGACGAAAACCTGAAACCTGAAACCTGAAACCTGAACTGAGGCCGGTTTCCTTCAGGTTTCAGGTTTCCGATTTCAGGTTTATTCACGGAGTCCACGCTCAATTCATCCCATTTCGACATTTCTAAACCTTGCCGCCGGCGCGCCGTGTGCGACGCGCATCGTCTGCAGCGGATCGCCTTTGCCGCAATTCGGCAGGCCCCAGATCTGCCAGCTGTTCCGGTCGCCGACTGCATCGCACGAGCGCCAGAACTCCGGCGTGATTCCGGTGTAGACCGGGTTCCGCAGCAAGCGTCCGAGCTTGCCGTTCTCGATCTCGTACGCCACTTCGCAGCCGAACTGAAAATTCAATCGCAGGTCGTCGATCGACCACGATTTGTTCGTATCGACGTAAATCCCGTGCTTGGTGTCCGCGATGATCTCTTCGAGCGGCGTGGTGCCCGGCTCGAGATTGATGTTCGTCATGCGGATGATCGGGATGCGCGCCGCGCTCTCCGCGCGCACCGTGCCGTTCGATTTGCGGTTGATCACGGGCGCCGTGTCGCGGCCGGTCAGGTAATCGACGAACATCCCTTTGTCGATGAGGTGGAATCGCTGCGCGGGGACGCCGTCGTCGTCGAATGCGAACGAACCGATCGAGCCGGGGATCGTCGCGTCGGCGACGATGTCGACGAGCTCCGAGCCGTAGCGGAAATTGCCGAGCATCTTCGGCTGCAGGAACGAGCCGCCGGCGAGCGAGATCTCCAGGCCCATGGCGCGATCGAGCTCGGTCGGATGGCCGCACGACTCGTGCACCTGCAGCGCGAGCTGCGACGAGCCGACGATCAGATCGAACCGCCCGGCCGGCGCTTTCGGCGCGGCGAGCAGCGCGATCGCTTCGTCGCGGATCTGCGGCGCTTTCTTCGGCAGATCGAGCCGCTCGATGAACTCCCAGCCCGCGGCCTGGTAATCGCCGCCGAACGGATTCGGGTACGTGCGCCGCTGAAATTCGCCGTGGTCGAGCGCGGCCGCTTCGATGCCGCCGCCCATCTCCGTCGTCGTCTGCTCGATGTAGCTGCCGATGGTGGAGGCGAAGATTTTTTCCTGGCGATAGCACGACAGATCGCCGCTGACCTGATGAACGCGCTTGTCGCCGCGCATCGGTTCGGTCGCTTCGAGCAGGTGTGCGATCTTTCGTTCGAGCGAGATCGACCACGGATCGATCTCGAAGTGCGACGACCACGTCGCGACATGCGGCTCGATGTCGCTCAGCGTGACCTCGGCGGTCGATGCGATGTTGCTCGCCGCCGCGACTTCGAGCGCACGCTGCGCCGTCTGCTCGAGCGCTGCTTCGCTGATGTTCGATGTCGCCGCGAATCCCCAGCCGTTTCCGACGAGCACGCGTACGCCGATCGCGCGATCGACGGTTGCGGTCAGCGCATCGACCTCGCCGTTGCGTACGCGCACGTGCTGCTGATGCGTGGCGGTCCAGCGGATGTCGGCGTACCGAAGCGCGGGATTGCGGAGCGATTTCAATGCATGTTCGAATTGCGCGCGCGTCGGCTTCATCAGCGGCGGATTGTAGCGAATGAAACTCATCGTCGGCCTCGGCAATCCCGGTGACGGATATGCAAAAACGCGCCACAACGCGGGGTGGATGGTCGTCGACGCGTTCGCGAAGAAGTTCCGCATCGACATGAACAGACACGAAAAGGAGTCGATGACCGGCGAGGGCCGCGTGGCGGGCGGCTCGGTGAAAGTGGCGAAGCCGCTGACGTACATGAACCTTTCCGGCGACGCGGTGCGGCTGCTCGTCAACGCTTATCTCGACTCGACCGACGATCTGATGGTCGTCTTCGACGAGATCGATCTTCCCCTCGGCAAGCTGCGCATCAAACCGGACGGCTCGGCGGGCACGCACAACGGCATGCGCTCGATCGTCGAGTCGATCGGCACGGAGCGCTTCGCGCGGCTACGCGTCGGCGTGCGCGGCGAGAGTCACGCCGACTATCGACTGCGCGATTACGTGCTCGACGAGTTCACGCCCGAGGAGCAGCCGGCGCTGGATGACGCGATCGCGCGCGCGGTCGATGCGCTGGTGCTCTTCGCGCGCGGCGACCTGAAGCGCGCGATGAACGAGTTCAATCGCTGACCGCCCAAAACACACGCGGCAGCAAGCCGCCGCACTCCGCGTAGAATCTCCGCAGACTATGAATATCCATACCCTCGGTGAGCTCCGCGCCTCCGGTTATCGCGTCCGCTCGGTCAAAGATGAAATGCGCGAGAACCTCCTCGCGAAAATCGCGAGCGGCGAGAGCACGTTTCCCGGCATTCACGGTTACGAGCGCACCGTCATCCCCGCGATTCACAACGCGATCCTCTCCCGGCACGACATCATCCTGCTCGGCCTTCGCGGCCAGGCGAAGACGCGCATGCTGCGCTCGCTGATCATGCTGCTCGACGAGCGCATTCCGATCATCGAAGGCTGCGAGATCAACGACTCGCCGTTCGCGCCGACGTGCAAACGCTGCCGCCGTCTCGCAGCGGAAAAAGGGGAAGACCTGCCGGTCGCGTGGATGAATCGCGACGAGCGATATCGGGAAAAGCTCGCCACGCCGGATGTCACCGTCGCCGATCTCGTCGGCGACATCGATCCGATCAAGGCCGCGAATCAGCGGCTGACGTACGCGGACGAAGAGGTCATCCACTACGGCATCATCCCGCGCACGAATCGCGGCATCTTCGCCATCAACGAAGTGCCCGATCTCGCGCCGCGCATCCAGGTCGCGCTGCTGAACATCCTCGAAGAGCGCGACCTGCAGATCCGCGGATTTCCGGTGCGCATCCCGATGGACATCGTGCTGGTGTTCAGCGCGAATCCCGAGGACTACACGAGCCGCGGCAACATCATCACGCCGCTCAAGGACCGCATCGATTCGCAGATCCTCACGCACTATCCGCAGGACGTTTCGACCGCGAAGCGGATCACCGATCAGGAAGCGTGGCTCGATCGAAATGCAGCAACGGCTGCTGCGAAGATCGAGATCCCGGATTACGTGAAGGAACTCGTGGAGAACATCGCGTTCGTGGCGCGCGAATCGGAGCTGGTCGATCAATCGTCCGGCGTCTCCGCGCGGCTGACGATCTCCGCGATGGAACTGCTGCACTCGAACATGGAGCGCCGCGCGGCGCGCACCGGCGACAAGCGCGTCTTCCCGCGGCTGTCCGATCTCGCGATGCTGCTGCCCGCGATCACCGGCAAGGTCGAGATGGTTTACGAAGGCGAGCAGCAGGGCACGGAAGTCGTGGCGCGCAAACTGATCGGGCTGGCGGTGTCGAAGCTGTACGAGACGAAGCTGCCGCCGGTCGAGCGCGCGGGTGCGCCGCGCAACAACGACCGCGAGCGCCGCGGCTACGGCGAGATCGATCAGGATGATTACGACGCGGTGTTCGCCGGCCGCGGCGCGAAGACGAAGTCGAAGCCGCAGCCGCCGCGCGAGGAAGAGCGCCCCGCACCGAAGGAGCCGAATTACGACACGATCCTCGGCTGGTTCGCTTCCGGCGGCAATCGGGTGACCGTGTCGGATGAACAGCCGTTCGCCGAATACCTGAGCGAGTTGAGCAAAGTGCCGAAGCTGCAGGAGACCGCACAGAAATACGTGCAACCCACGAGCGAAGTCGAGCTCGCGTTCTGGATGGAGATGATCCTCGAGGCGTTGCATCAATCGCTGCGGCTGGCCCGCGAGGATCTCGACTCGACGATCACGTTCCACGAGCTGATGAAGTTCAATGTGTTGAGAACGGTGAAGTGATGGTCAAAATCACGGCTGAAGTTACTCCCGAGCTCTCCCGCTCGCTCGATCGCATCATCCGCGACGGATGGTTTCCCGATCACGAGACGATCGTGCGCGAGGCGCTCGAGCAGTTCGTCGATGCGAAGTCGTTCCTCGGCGATTCGCCGCGCATGCTGCATCGATTCGCGGCCGATGCGCTGAACGAATCGAAGCCCGAGGTCGCGCTCAAATTTGCGAATCGCGCGCTGTCGCTGCTCGGACATCAGCAGATCACCGATTTCGCGCTTTTCCAGGCCATCGTCGAGCTTCGCGTGCAGATTTTCCTCATCCTCGGGCGCGAGAACGATGCGCTCGCATCGCTGGAAGAAGCGCGCGAGGTGCTGCCGAACAATCCGTCGATCGCGAAGTGGATCGAGAAGCTGATGAGGACTCGTCCGCGCGGCGAGGCGTGACGGCGCGACGCGTTGTGGAGCCACGCGTTGTAGAACCACGCGGTGTGGAACCACGCGTTGAGGAGCCACGCGTTGTAGAGCCACGCGTTGTGGCGCGACGCGTTGTGGAACCACGCACTGTGGAGCCACGCTTTGTGGAGCCACGCGATGTGGAACCACGCGTTGTGGAACCACGCGTTGTGGAACCACGCTTGTGGAACCACGCGTCGTAGAGTCACGCGCTGCCTAGAACGTGCGGCGGCGCACTGCAGCACCGATCTCGATCGTTCGCAGCTGCGCAGGCCGCGTTGTCGTGCGATAGAGCAAGGTGTACCGGCCGCTGCCGCGGTCGAGCAGCGCCGGCGAGACGGCTCCTGCCTCGGTCAGCACCGATTCTTTCTTCGTATCGAGATCGATCGAGTAGAGCCGCTCGTCTTTTTCATAGACGATGAGCGAGCCTGCGATCGTCGCGTTGTTCGCGTGCGATGCGACCATGTCCGACAGTCCATTGCGCACGATGTACAGGCTCGTGTTGTCGCTCCACACGACGATGTGATCCGCCGCTTCGAGCCAGACCGGCCGTGAAAAGAGATTGATGTCGCCGCCCGGTTGGAAGGTGAGGAAGTTGCGGCCCGGCTGGCAGAAGAGCATCGAAAAACCGGAGCAAAAGGGCGGTGTCGATCGCGCGAAGACTGTCGTGTCGTCGGGGAGCGCGAGATCGATCGCGCTGTCGATGCCGGCCGGCGACGGCACGAGCACGCGCGCGCCGGCGTGATTGATGCCGGTGACGAGCGTGCCGGAGCTGACGCGATAGACGCCTGCGCTCCAGGTCGCGCGCGGCGGAAGACCATTCGTGTAATCGCCGAGCGCGATCGGTGTTGCATCGAGCAGCTCGCCCGATCCGCTCACGCGCGCCGCGTACGCAGTGGTGCGGCGGAAATCGACCTCCTGCCAGACCACGAGGTAGTCCGCGCCGTCGAACGCGATCGCCGGCGACATCTGCAGCTGTCCGCCGATCGGCATCACGAGCTCGCGCGCATTGCCGGGGATCGCGACATGGACGCGCGCCGCGTCATCGTCGAACTGCGTCCAGGCGACGAGCGTGTGATGCGCGTCGCCGCCGATGGCCACATCGTGGCGGCTGAGCGGCGGATTCGGCGCGGTGTACGACGTGAGCAGCGCGGCAAGCAGCAGGTGCAGCATGCGATTGCTACGGCTGAGCATGACGAGGCGTCTACAATCGTTGCGAATGCGTCACCGCTACTCGCATCTCGACCCCGATCTCATCCGGCGCCTGCTGGCGGAGATGGGGCTGCGCCGTCTCTTCAACCACCTCCTGCTGCAGAGCGGCGGCGATGTCGAGGAAGCGATGCGCTGGATGCGCTTGCTGCAACAGCGCGGTTTCATCGACGAGAACGTCGACCTCGACGCATTCTTCGCGCAGCTGACCGAGGAGAATGTGATCGGTCGCGATGCGAACGGCAACATGATGTTGTCCGCGGGCGGCGAGCGGCAGATCCGGCGCGATGCGCTGGACGAGATCTTCGGCGGCCTGCAGAAATCGATGAGCGGCTACCACTCGGTGCCGACGGCGGGGCAGGGGAGCGAGCGGCTCACCGAGACGCGCCCGTATCAGTTCGGCGACGACCCGATGTCGATCGATTCGATCCGCTCGCTGCAGAACGCGATGAAGCACAACGATCCGGCCGGCTCGCTATCGATCAACGAGGACGATCTCGAAGTGTTCGAGACGGAGCACAACTCGAGCTGTGCGACGGTCGTCATGATCGACATCTCGCACTCGATGATCCTGTACGGCGAGGATCGCATCACGCCGGCGAAGAAGGTCGCGCTCGCGCTGACGGAGCTGATCCTGACCAAGTATCCGAAGGACACGATCGATGTCGTGCTGTTCGGCGATGAGGCGTCCGAGGTGCCGATCGGGGAGATTCCGTACGTGAAGGTGGGGCCGTTTCACACCAACACGAAGGCCGGTCTCGAGCTCGCGCAGCGCATCCTGCGGCGGCGCAAGCACAACAACAAACAGATTTTCATGATCACGGACGGCAAGCCGTCCGCGTTGTTCGAAAACGGACATTTGTACACAAACTCGTTCGGCCTGGACATGAAGATCGTGAATCGCACGCTGGAAGAGGCGGACCGCTGCCGCCGCGCCGGCATCCCGATCACCACATTCATGCTGGCGACCGATCCGATGCTCGTGAACTTCGTCGAGCAGCTCTCGCAGATCAATCGCGGCCGCGCGTTCTACTCGTCGCCCGACCGGCTGGGCGAATACATCCTCGCCGACTACATCCGCAACCGCCGCAAATTCGTGCACTAGGAGCGCGGGCCTCCGGCCCGCAGTCGTCGGGCGTCCCGCCCGACGACTACCAGGCGTAGAGCCAATGTTCCGAGGTACACCTCGGATACATGAAGATCCGCAAACGGGTACGGCATCCCCACTGGGACATTGAGAACGGCTCCTACTTCATCACGTTCAATCTGTTCGATGCTTTCCCGGTTGAAGAACAGATCCGCATCGAAAACGAGCGAAAGGCTCATATCGCGCTAATCGAGCGGGAGCGAGGAAGGATGACGCCCGCAGAAGTCGTCGCGTTGAAACGCGTGATTCGCAGCGAGACGGAAAAGGTCCTCGATCACGGCGCAGGCTCGTGTTTTCTACGAGATCCGCGCATTGCAGACGTCGTTGCAAATGCCATTACATTCTTCGACGAACTGCGGTATCTGCTGTTCGCGTGGACTGTGATGCCGAATCACGTGCACATGGTTCTAAAGCTCCGGGAGCGAGCAACCATCGACGACATCATGCATTCGATCAAGGGATACACGGCGCAACGAGCGAATGCTCTGTTGAAACGTGAGGGATGTTTCTGGCAGGCGGACTACTTTGACCGGTCCATAAGGGGGCGCGATCACATGGAACGCGCGATACGGTATGTGGAGAGCAATCCTTTGAAGGCGGGACTAACCGACTGGGGGTGGGTGCGCGCGTATTGGGAACGTTTTTAATCGCCGGGCGGGACGCCCGGCGATTGCGGGCGAGACGCCCGCGCTCCTTGTGCGTCTAAGAGACATGCTGGCTGCAATCGTGATCGTTCTTGCCGCGCACCGTGATCTGTTTCGATTCGTCGAGCCGCCGCCGCGGCCTGCCGTGGTGAAGAAGAAAGATCCGGTGCCCGTCGTCGTACGGGTGATCCAGGAGGAGCAGAAACACGAGGTCAAGCAAGTGCTCCAGGCGCCTACCTTTCCCTATCGCTGCATCGGCCGTTTCGGTCCCGACGCGAACCCGTTCGCCGTCTTCGATGCCGGCGGCGCGATCATCAACGTGCGGGTGGGTGAGGTCATCGACGGCAAATTCATCGTCCGCGCGATCGGCTTCGAGACGATCACGATCGGCGTCGATGGATTTTCGACGGAACAAAGGATCGCCATCGGCACTCCGCGATAGCATTGTTCGCATCATGCGACGCGCTGTGCTGTGCCTGCTGCTGTTCGCCCTCGCCTCCTCCGCATTCGCCGAAGAGCTCGCCGGTCTGATCGAGACGTACGAGAATCCCGCGCTCGGCGCCTCATCGAAAGTCGGGAACCTCACCATCGGGATCTCGAACATCACCATCGAGCTGACCGGCAGCGTTGCGCCGGTCAAAGTCGGCGATCGCGTCTACGGACTCTTCTTCGCCGGCAGCGGCAAGTACACCTACCAGACGAACGACGCGATGGAAGCGGGGCTGGTGATGTTCGAAGCGAAGAAGGCTTCGAAGATCAAAGCGGAGCGGCACGACAACTCCGTCACGCTGACCGACACCTTCAATCGGATGTTCCTCCGCACCGGCGGCGTCGCGTTGCCCGAGCTGCCGCAGGAGCCGGGCGCCGCGCTCGACGCACAGTTCCGCGAGCATCGCGAGGCGCTCGGGCACGCGCGCGTGATGCCTGCGTCGCATCTGCTCGCGCGGCAGAAACTCGACAAACCTCTGTCGCCGGTGGCATGGGTCGAATTCGACGGCGACGAGAACACGCTCTACGTGCTCGACACCGTCGACGACAAGAGCGAGGTGCTGATGTCGCTGGTTCGGCTGCCGTACGGCCCGACCTCCGAGCTGCGCAATGCACTCTTCGCCATCACGATCTCCGAACAGCCGGTGGCGCGCGACCGCAAGAACTTCCTCGATCCGTCCTACCTCCTCGGCGCGATCGACTACACGCTGACCGGCAACGCGGACGAGACCGCGAAACTGTCGATGGACGAGACCATCACGCCGCGCGCGACGGCGCAGCGCTCCTTCTCGTTCAATCTCCACAGCCGCATCTGGGACACCGGCGGCAAACCGCGCGACTACCACGTCGATCGCATCACGGACGAAAGCGGCAAGGACCTCCAGTTCCATCACGCGCTCGGTCATCTGATCGTCGCATTCCCCGCGAAGATCGCGGCGAACACACCGGCGAAGATCCATTTCGAGATCTCCGGCAACTACTTGCACCATCCCGGCGGCGACAGCTTCTGGCAGCTCGGCACCGAGCCGTGGTTCCCGCAGCCTGACCTCAACGGCCAGTACTACACGATCCACTCCGTGGTCAAAGTCCACAAGCCGTGGATCGCGTTCGCGCCTGGCGACACGATCCGCCGCGGCGAAGAGGGCGACTACAACGTCGTCGAGACGAAGATCGCGAAGCCGGTGCAGTTCGCGGTCGTCCACGCAGGCAAATACGCGACGTACGAGGAGAAGCACGACGACCTGACGGTGCGCGTCGCCTCGTACGGCGGCAACGATCACCTGGCGATGACGAAGCTCGCGAACCTCGCCTGGAAGATGATCAAGTTCTACGAGCCGTGGCTCGGCCCCTTCCCGTTCAAGGAGTTCAACATCATCCAGATCGACGCCCTCGGCTTCGGCCAGGCGCCGCCGGCGACGATGTTCATCACGAACGAGGCGTTCAATCCGCTGCAGGGCGATCTCAACAAGCTCTTCTCGCAGGGGATCAATCACCGCTTCGCGCACGAGATCGCGCACCAGTACTGGGGTCACGTGGTGAAGATGGGATCGGTCGAGGAGCAGTGGGTGACCGAGGCGTTCGCGGAGTATTGCTCGTCACTGGTGGTGAAGAAGTTGAAGGGTGACAGCTACTACGACGGTATGGTCGCGACCTGGAAGGCGAACGCGAAAGACTCGGCCGCCGTGGCGCCGATCGCGCTCGCCAATCGCATTCGCGACCCGCGGGATGGCCGGCAGAGTTTTCTCGACCGCACGTTCATCCTGTACGACAAGGGCGCGTACGTGCTCGCGGTGCTGCACAAGCAACTCGGCGATCAGAAGTTCTTCACGTTCCTTCGCTCGCTGCAAGGTTTCTACGAGTGGAAGTATTTGACGACGAAAGATATGGCCGCGCTTCTCCAGCGGATCGACGGCAAGGACTACATGCCGTTCTTCGAGAAGTACTACTGGGGGACGGAGATGCCGGAAATGCCGAAGGGCTGACCGCCAGGCCCCTCACCCGGCGCTTCGCGCCACCCTCTCCCCGCGAGCGGGGCGAGGGTTGATGGTGCGTGCGGAATGCGGCGTGGCGAGGGCACCGTTTCAAAGCGGCGATGCGCAAGTTATTTGCGGTCCTCCTTCTGGCCGGTGTCCCTCTTTCCGCCAACGAAGTCTCCTACCGCTCGCTCCAGAGCGGATGGAACTCCGGCGCGACTCCGCTCTTCGATCACGGCATTCACGGCGAGGGGCAGATCGTCGCCGTCCTCGATACCGGTCTCGATTACGACAACTGCTACTTCGCGGAGCCCGACAACAGCGCGCCGCCGATCAACACCGGCACACCGGCCGGTGGCTTCGCGTGGACGAACGTCAATCCATCACGCCGCAAAGTGATCGCGTACGACTTCCTTTATTCATGCGCGCAGTTTCCGGGCGCGGCGTACTGCGACAACCCGAACGATCCGACGGCCTACGACAATCACGATCACGGCACGCATGCGGCGGCCGCGGCAGTCGCGGACAAAGGCACGCCGATCGCGCACGACTATGGCGATGCGATCGCGCCCGGCGCGAAGCTGATCGTGCAGGATGCGGGATTGAGTCCCGATGATCCGTGCACGTCCCGGCCCGGCATCGGCTGTCCGGCGGAGCTCACGCCGATCCTCGATCAGGCCTACAAACAGGGGGCGCGCATTCATTCGAATTCGTGGGGCGATCACGCCTGGCCGACCGCGAGCTACTCGCCGCCTGCGCACGATCTCGATGCATTCGTTTACGCGCATCCCGACATGCTCGTCGTGTTCAACGTCGGCAACTTCGGCTCGCCCGGCATTCCGCCGCAGAGCACGATCTCGTCGCCCGGCTGCGCGAAGAATTCGCTGCAGGTGGGCGGCACGCGTCAGGACTATCGCGACGATTCGGTCCTCACGAGCTACACGCTCCTCGGTCCCGCGAAAGACGGCCGCATCAAGCCCGATGTCGTCGGACCGTCGTTCGTGCTCGCCGCGGACAGCGACCTCGATGTGACGACGAAGAAGTGCGACGTGAGCTTCCAGCCCGGCACGTCGTGGGCGTCGCCGTCGATCGCCGGCGCGGCCGCGCTCGTGCGTCAGTACTACACCGACGGTTTCTATCCGAGCGGTTACCCGACTCCGTCCGATCGCTTCACGCCATCCGCCGCATTGCTCAAGGCGACGATCATCGCGGCAACGCGGCGCGTGCCGATCCGCGCCGTCTACAACTCGCTCGATGTCGACGCGATGCCGGTGCCGTCCGTCGAACAGGGCTGGGGCTTTCCGGTGCTCGATGACGCGCTCTATTTTCCCGGCGACAAGTCGCATCTGAAGACCGTCGAAGGCGAAGTCGCTGCCGGACAGACGAACACGCTGCATCTGCAGGTGAACGCCGGCACGCCGCTGCGCGCGGTGCTGGTGTGGACCGATCCGCCGGGCAACGTGAACATGGGGACGACGCCGAATCTCGTCAACGATCTCGATCTGCGCATCGGCTCGCTGCCGTCGACACCCGATCACATCAACAACGTCGAGGTAATCAACATCGCCTCACCGACCTCGGGCACGATCGCGATCGACGTCACCGCGGCGCATCTCGGCTGCGGCGCGAAGCAGAGCTACGCGCTGGTCGTGACGGGCGATGTGTCCGATGCGGCCACGCCGCGTTTGCGAGCCGTCCGCGCACGTTAGAATGCGCGGCCATGCTTGCACGTGATTACCTCCGCGAACACGCCGACGATTACCGCACCGCGCTGAAAAACCGCGGCGCGTCGGTCGACATCGAACGATTCCTCGAGCTCGATTCCGAGCGCCGCCGCACGATCGCGCAGGTCGAGCAGCTCAAGGCGCAGCGCAATACGGCGTCGCAGGAGATCGCGACGCTGAAGAAGAACAAGCAGGACGCGTCGTCGCAGATCGAGGCGATGAAGCGCGTCGGCGACGAGATCAAGGAGCTCGACGCACGGATTGCGCAGATCGAAGAAGAGCTGAACAATCTCGAGCTCTACTTTCCGAATGTTCCGGATGCGAGCGTCCCGGTCGGCCGCGACGAAACCGCGAACCGCGTCGAGCGCACGTGGGGCGACAAGCCGCAATACTCCTTCGCTCCGAAAGCACACTGGGACCTCGGCGAATCACTCGGTATCATCGACTTCGATCGCGCCGCGAAGATCACCGGCGCGCGCTTCACGATCCTCTCCGGCGCCGCCGCGCAGCTCTCGCGCGCGCTCATGAACTTCATGCTCGACACGCACACGTCGAAGGGCTATCGCGAGATCCTCACGCCGTTCATGGTCAACGCTGATTCGATGCGCGGCACCGGTCAGCTGCCGAAATTCGAAGAGGATCTGTTCAAGCTCGCCGGCGAGAAGCAGTACTACCTGATCCCGACCGCGGAAGTGCCGGTGACGAATCTCTATCGCGACGAGATCCTCGACGCGGCGACGCTGACGCAGTCGTTCTGTTCGTATTCGCCCTGCTTCCGCAGCGAGGCCGGCTCGTACGGCAAGGACACGCGCGGACTGATTCGTCAGCATCAGTTCGAGAAAGTCGAGCTGGTGAAGTTCACGCTGCCGGACAAATCGCGGGAAGAGCACGAGCGTTTGACCGCGGATGCCGAGGCAATTCTGCAGGCGCTGAATCTTCACTATCGCGTGATGACGCTGTCGACCGGCGACATGGGCTTCACCTCCGCGAAGACGTACGACATCGAAGTGTGGCTGCCGGGACAGGATGCGTATCGCGAGATTTCGTCGTGCTCGAACTTCCTCGACTTCCAGGCGCGCCGGGCGAATATCCGATATCGAACTGCTGACAAACGGATCGGCTTCGTGCACACGCTGAACGGATCCGGACTACCGCTCGGACGAACGCTCATCGCGGTGCTGGAGAACTATCAGCGCGAGGACGGCTCGATCGAGGTGCCGATGGTGCTGCGGCCCTACATGAGGGGACTGACGGAGATGGTGTAGGACAACCTCTCAGGTTGTCCGGGTTGTCCGGGACAAGCTGAGAGCTTGTCCTACACCATGCGTCGTAGAGGATCTGATACGTCAGAGATTCCGATGGTGCTGCGGCCGTACATGAGGGGACTGACGGAGATGGTGTAGGACAACCTCTCAGGTTGTCGAGGTGTCGGGGGGACAAGCTGAGAGCTTGTCCTACACCGGTGCGTCGTAGAGGATCTGGTATGTCAGATCCGTGGCGCCCAATCGCAACCGGTCGTTGTGCTTGAGCACCGCGTGGAACACGCGCGTGTTGTTCACCCAGGTGCCGTTGCGGCTCTTGAGGTCTTCGATCACGAAGCCGTCGGGGCCGCGATAAATCCGCGCGTGAAAGCTGGAGACGCCGAGGTCCGTGAGGCGGATCGTGTTCTCGCGATGACGGCCGACGAGGTACTCCGGCTCCGACAGCGGGATCACCGTGTCCTTCGATTCGCCATTGATGATGGTCATCTGCGCGATCGTCGGCCGCACCATGTCGGAATACGACAGATGCGCTTCCTCGGAGATCAGCAGGTTCGTGTCGTCGTGCACTTCCGGTTCCGCGATCACCGTCGAGTTGCCATCGATCAGCGGCTCGAGCGGTCCGGTCTGACGCACCGTCGAATCGGCGTGAATGTCCGCCGCTTCCGGAGACGGCACGAGCTCGATCAGCTTGTTCGCGTACAGCCCGTACACGATGCGATAGACATTGAATGGATCCTCTTCCGCATCGTGGCAGAGATCCTCCAGCGTCCGCGCGGCGTTGATCAGAAACAGGATTCGCCACTCGTCCGCTTTGAGTGTGATCTTCTCTTCGCTCGGATTCGCGACGACGCGGAAGATCGCGTGATTGTCCGGCAGCAGCTTCACGCACTGCTCCCACTCCTCGATCCGCCGCGCGCCTTCCATGATCAGGTTCGACAGATCGATGGAGATCGTCACCGCGTAATTCGGCAGGCGCGTCTCCTCGGCGAAGGCGAACGTACCGCCGGGCCAGACGAAGCAGTCGTAGATGATCTCGGAGACCTGCACCTTCAGAAAATCCTGCACCTGCGCTTCAGAGAGCACGCCCTGCTTGATCGCGAGCTGGCCGAACTGGCCGCCTTCGCGGCGCATGAGGTCATCGATGCGATCGACTTCCGCGGCGCTGATTTTTTTCTTACGCAGGAGGATGTTGCCGAGGCGGAACTGCTCCTGATTCGATCCGGCGTAGACGAGCTCGCCCTGGTCGAAGAAGACCCACGAATCGCGCGCGCCGTTCGACAGCGTGAGCGTGCCGCTCTTCCGCGTCGTGTGCAGAAACGTCAGGACCTCGGGCAGCTTGAACGAGGTGAGACTTCCATTCAGGACTGCATCAGGCATTGTGCAATCTCACACTTTACAATGCGGTCCCATCATGCCGTCCAACAAATCACGCCACGCCGTGCTCGCCGGCTACCTCGGCTGGACTCTCGACGCGTTCGACTTCTTCGTCATCGTTTTCATGTTCGACGTGCTCGCCGCGCAGTTCGGCGTGCCGAAGTCGAAAGTCATTTTTACAACGACGGCGACGCTCTTCTTTCGTCCCGTCGGCGCGATCATTTTCGGCCTGCTCGCCGATCGATTCGGCCGCCGCATTCCGCTGATGGTGAACGTCCTCTACTTCTCGATCATCGAGTTGCTGACCGGCTTCTCCACCTCGTTCACGCAGTTTCTGATTCTGCGCGCGCTGTTTGGAATCGGCATGGGAGGGGAGTGGGGCGTCGGCGCTTCGCTGGCGATGGAGCAGGCCCCGCGCAAATGGCGCGGAGTGCTGAGCGGCATTCTGCAGAGCGGTTATTCGTGCGGTTATCTGCTCGCTGCGCTCGCGTCACGCTGGGTGCTGCCGCATTACGGATGGCGCTGGATGTTCTGGCTCGGCGCGCTGCCTGCGCTGCTCGCGTTCTACATCCGCTTCGGCGTGCCGGAATCGAAGGCGTGGGAAGAGCATCGCGTCGGCTCCCTCGGCGAGATGTTCACCGCCGTGCGCGGACACGCGAAGATGTTCGGGTATCTCGTCGTGCTGATGACGTTCATGATGTTCCTCTCGCACGGAACGCAGGATCTCTATCCCGATTTTCTCAAGGAATCGCGGCACATCGCGGCGGCGACGGTGCCCTACGTGATCATCCTGATGAATGTCGGTGCGATCGTCGGCGCAATCATCTTCGGCCAGCTCTCGCAGAACATCGGCCGCCGCTACTCGATGATGTGCGCGCTCGGCGTCTCGCTGCTGGCGATTCCGTTCTGGTCGTTCGGCGGATCGCTGATCGTGCTGGCGGTCGCCGCGTTCGTGATGCAGATCGGCGTGCAGGGCGCGTGGGGAATCATCCCCGTGCATCTCAACGAGCTCGCGCCCGATTCTGTGCGCGGACTCGTCCCCGGCCTCGCGTATCAGTCCGGCATCCTCATCGCCGCGCCGGTGAACACGATCCAGCACGCGCTGCGCGATCGCATCGGATACTCGTGGGCGCTCGCGGGATTCGAGATCGTGACGATGATCGTGCTGGCGATCGTGCTCGCCGTGGGGCGGGAGGAGCGCGGCCGCGCGTTCCACTCAGGGGATTTAGTCTTGGAGACGGACTGAGGAGCGCGGGCGTCCCGCCCGGCGACGGTCTCGGTGCCCGGGCGGGACGCCCGTGCACTGCGGGCGGGACGCCCGCGCTCCGATTACAGCGTGTGCATCACTGCCCAGAGCGACACGCACGAGATCGCGATCCACAACAGCACGCCGAGGATCAGCGGGCGGATGCCGACGGCGGCGAGTGATTTGCGCGAGAGGCCGGCGCCGATGAGGAACAGCGTCAGCGTCAAGCCGTACTTCGCGATCGTTACGATCACCGGCCATGCGGGAGACGCGACGTACGTGCGGATCACCGAGGCAACGAGAAACCAGAGGATGAACCAGGGGATGGTGATTTTCGCCGAGGACGATTTGCGGTGAAAGGCGAACGCAGTGCCGAGCGTCAGCGGCACGATCCACAACGCGCGCGTCAGCTTCACCGTAGTCGCGATCTGCAGCGCCTCGGCGCCATATCGCGATGCTGCGCCGACGACCGAGCTCGTGTCGTGAATCGCGATCGCCGACCAGACGCCGAACTGCGTCTGCGAAAGCGCGAGACGATGTCCGATCACCGGAAAGATGAAGAGCGCGATCGAGTTGAGGATGAACACGGTGCCGAGCGACACGGACATCTGTTCATCCGTCGCTTTCAGCACCGGACCGACTGCCGCGATCGCGCTGCCGCCGCAGATCGCGGTGCCGGACGAGATCAGATGCGACGTCGTGCGCTCGATCTTCATCGCGCGGCCGATCAGAAATCCGAGCAGCAATGTGCCGGCGATCGTGGCGATGGTGAAGACGATGCCGGTACGTCCCGCGGCGACGACTTTCTGCAGGTCCATGCCGAAGCCGAGACCGACGACGGACGCTTGCAGCAGGTACTTCGTGATCTTCGCCGACTGCTTCGCGTACGGATTCCCGACCGTCAGCGCGAGCAGAATCCCGAGCGCGAGCGCGCCGGGAGGTGAGATCAGAAATTCGAGTACGGCGCGCAGCACTACTTCACGTTTGCGCGGAAGAAATCGAGCGTCATCTTCCAGGCGTCTGCCGCCGCTTCGGCGTTGTAGACCTCGGGGCGCGTGTCGTTGAAGAACGCGTGATCGGAGTTTTCGTACAGCTTGTACGTCACCTCTTTGCCGAGCTCTTTCAGCTTGTTCGCGAGCTCACGCTCGCTCGCGGCAAGGCCTTTGTCCTTCTCGCCGGCGATGAGGATCATCGGCGCCTTCACGTTCTCCCAATGCGCATCGACCTTCTTGAATCCGCCGTAGAAGCTCACGCACGCGCCGACATTCGCATCGCGCGACGCGACGAACTTCGCCAGTCCGCCGCCCATGCAGAAGCCGACGACGCCGTATGTCTTCGACGTGCACTCGGGACGCGACAGCAGATACGCGCCTGCGGCTGCGATCTCGTTCGCGGCGCGCTCGGCATCGAGCTCCATCGCCATCTTGCCCGCTTCATCCGGCGACTTCGTCGTCTTGCCGTGGAACAGGTCAGGCGCGCATGCGAGGAAGCCTTCGTTCGCGAAGCGATCGCAGACGTCTTCGATGTGCCGCACCACTCCCCACCACTCCTGAATCACGACGACCGCCGGACCTTTGCCCGACTTCGGTGTGGCGAGATAGCCGAGATCGATGCGTTCACCCATGGCGCGCGATTCTATCCGAGGAGTGACGTTTGGGCTCCTACGTCCGTATAGTGTTTTTGAGTGATGACGAAGGAGCAGCTCGCGTCGCTTGCGAAGCGGACTCGGTGTCCGCGATGCGACCTCAACAAGACGGTCGGGGCTGCGCTCTGTCGCAGCTGCCGCAGCAAATTGCCGGCGAACATGCGCGCGCACCTCGACGCAGCGAGCGGAAAAGACGAGTTCGCCGTCTCGCGTGCATTACGCGCAGCGGCGAACTACTTCAACGTGCACTTTCAGTCGGTGCGCAACTTCGGCGGCGGCAAGAAACGTTAGCGCGAACTGCCCGACGCCGTGCCGTGCAGCTGCGAGGTGGCAGCCGCGACATCCGCAAGCTCACGTGCCCGCGCATCCTGCGGTTCCTGCGACGCGAGCTCCTCGGCGCGACGCGCGACGTCATTCGCACCCGCCATGCCCTTCAGCGTCTCGCCCCAGATCGCACCGAGCGATGCGAGGCGGTGACGGCGCGACGCAGCGATCCACGTCTTTTCGAGATCGCGGCGGCGCAGCATTTTTTCGAGCTTGTGCTCCCTGCCGTCGGTGACCGAGGTGTAGGTCACGCGGAAGCTGCCGACGCGCTGCCACGACGTGCCGTGCGGCGCCATGATGACGTCGTACAACGCAGTGACCGAGGTGTTCTTCAGCAGCGTCGGCTCGATCTGGAACTCGTCGGCGCCGACGAGGTGATAGGCGACGACGGCGGAGTTGTCGAACTGCACGTCGATCTTCGCGTTGGTTGCGATCGGCGGAAGCGAGGCGCCCGGCGCCAAGTCGGCAGTTTCGGTGTCGACGGTGACGCGGATCATGCGGCGCCCCGGCTCGCTCATCACCGGCGCAGGCGAACCCTCCGCCTCGAGTCGAACGTCGTGCGACTCGTGCTTCGCGGAACCGGCGAAATAGTTCACAAGCGCGGCGACGTCGATGTTCTCCGATTCGGGCTGCTTGCCCTGCTCGATCGCGGTCTTGATGCGCTCGAATGCGCGGTCGTCGGTCGAGATGCCGAAGACGACATCTTTTTTCTTCGCGAGTCTCAGGTCGGCCGCGTTCGCTTCGGCGATCAGTCCGATGCCGCCGGCCACGTTGGCGGAAGCGGCGGGTAAATCGAGCAGGACGGGAGCGGGAGCCGGCGCTGCGGGCTGCGCCGACGGCCCGATGTAGCCGAGCGCCGCGAGCTCTTTGCGACTCGCATCGGCGAGCGGCGGAGGCGGCGCAGCGGCGACCGGGGCTTCCGCGACAACCGTGGGCATTGCCGTCGTTTCCTGCACTGCGTCAAAAGCGAAGATTGACGGAGCTGCGTCACGCCGTCCCTGCGAACGCTGACGAACCGCAGGCACTGCAGCCGGTGCGGTTTCCGCAACGGCGGGACGATCGAGTCGCGCGACCTGCACCGGTTCCGTGGTGCGCGCGGTTTCGGCGGTCAACGTCAGCGGTGCAACCGGCGCGCGATGCGGTACTGCGTTTCCGAGCTCCGCGAGTTTCTTCTGATCGGCGTGCGACAGGACCTGCAATGCGAAAAATGCAGACGTGATGATCAGCAGCACCGAGGCTGCGACGCGCATATCGAAAAAAATCGAACGAGTGAAACGGTCGCGATCGGAGGTCGCCGCCATCACCAGATGTGGCGGGATGTCCCGCTTGATGCGGTCGAGCAGGTCCGCCGGAGGTTTAGGGACCTGTGCCAGCGTCAACTTCCGCTGCAGGTCAGCTTTCTTTTTCGAATTCATCGTGGTCCTCTACGTCCCCGAGAGCCGCCTCGAGGAGCGTGAATGCGCGGTGCAGGCGCTTGCGAATCGCAACGGTAGTGATCTCTTCGATCGCCGCGATCTCCTTCACCGCTAATCCCCCCCAGAAGTGGGCCGTCACCGTGAAGCGCAGGTCTTCGGACAACAGCATCACCGCGGCGCGAAGCCGCTCCGCTTCCTGTTCGTCGCTCAGAAGCTGATCGGCCGAGGGGCTGGTATCGCACAGCTCCAGAGTGTTCGGCTCGTCGAGCGACGTCATCCGCCGCGGCCGGCGGATGTGATTCAAGAACGTCGTGTAAGCGATACGGTAAAGCCATGTGAAGAGTTGCGAGCGGCCGTCGAATCCCGGCAGTGCCGCCCACGCTTTCTGATACGTCTCCTGTGTCAAATCCGAGGCGAGGTCGCCATCGCCGCAGAGGCGGTAGAGCGAAGCGAATACGGCTGAGTAGGTGCGTTCAACGAGCTCTTCCGCTGCCATCCGATCGCCGGCACGGATCGCCGCGAGCATCCGTCGTTCCTCCCCGAAGGGAGCTGCTACGTCAACCTGCTCCGCCGCTCTGGCCGGAAACGGCGCAACCCTCGACATGACCTTTGGACACTCCTTCGTTTCAGAAAGAAACTCGACCGCTCGATTATGCTACCGGCCGTGAGACGAATCGCCCTTCTTGCCCTGATTGCCATCATTAGTTGTCAGCACCGGCACGCCGAGGATCCGGCGTATCTGAAGGAGATTCAGGACTGGCAGGCGAAGCGCGCGGAGCGGTTGAAATCGCCGGACGGATGGCTGTCGCTGGTCGGCCTGCAGTGGCTCAATCCCGGCGCGAATGTTCTGGAAGGCGTGGGCAAGTTCGATTTGAATGACGGCAAGGTGACGTACACGCCGGCCGCCGGCGGTTCGCCTCAGGTACTTCGCGACGATACCGATCCGAACGGACCGACGGTGATCCAGCTCGGCACGAAACGGATTACGGCGATCAAGCGAAGCGACAAATCGGGCGATAAATACGGTCTGCGGGTGAAGGACGAGAACAGTCCCGCGCGCGTGCATTTCCTCGGGCTCGAATACTTCCCGATCAATTCGAAGTGGCGCTTCAAAGCGCATTTCGAGCCCTACAACCCACCGCACAAAGTCCCGATCGTCAACGTCCTCGGCATGACGAGCGATGAGACCTCGCCGGGCGAGCTCGCGTTCGAAGTCGACGGCCAGACGTACAAGATCCAGCCGATCCTCGAACAGGGCGAATCCGACTGGTTCGTGATCTTCAAGGATGCGACGTCAGGCCACGAGACCTACGCCGCGGCGCGCTACCTTTACGTGCACCCGCCCGGCCCAGACGGCACGACCATCCTCGATTTCAATAAGGCGTACAACCCGCCGTGCACGTTCACGCCGTATGCGACGTGCCCGCTCCCGCCGCCGCAGAACAAGCTGCCGCTCCGGGTGGAGGCAGGGGAGTTGAAGTATCGGGGTCATGCTTGAGTTTATGCCTCGCTCTGCGAGGCATCATCGGAGCATCTGGCGCGAAATGGCCGACCATGTGCGGTGCAGGTCGATCCAGTTCGGATTCATCTCCTGAATCAGCGCGACTCGCTTCGCACGCGTCCAGACTTTGATCTGACGTTCGCGTTTCGCGGCCGCGTTCTTCGTTGGCTGCAACTCGAACCAGACAAGCCGATCGAACGTGTATCGCGCCGTGAAGGCGTTCTTGTACATTCCCTCTTTGTGCTGGCGAACGCGATCGGTCAGATCGTTCGTCATCCCCGTGTACAACGTGTGCGCGTTGTTGCTCACGATGTATACGTACCAAACGATCATGCTGCGCGGCTGCTCCGCTGATCCCTCGCTAGGCGAGGGATAAACTCGAAAAATCCGCCAGCACCTGCGCCACGCACGCCGTCACATTCTTCGCCGCGCGAATGTGCAGGAACTCATTCGGCCCATGCGCATTGCTGTGCGGTCCTAGCACTCCGGTGATCAGGAACTGCGCCTCCGGATACTTCGAGCCGAGCATGCCCATGAAGGGGATCGAGCCGCCTTCACCGAGCGTCATTGCGCCCTTGCCGAAGTACGTCTGCGACGCGCGATCGACCGACGCCTCGAGCCACGACGCGATCTTCGGCGCCTCCCAACCGGCGCCGCCCTTCTCAGGCTCGAACGTCACGCGCGCGCCGTACGGCGGCTCGCTTTCGAACAGCTCCTTCAGCCGCGCATCGATGTTCGTCGCGTCGAGCGTCGGCGGGATGCGCAGCGAAAGCTTGATCGACGTCTTCGGACGCAGCACGTTGCCGCCCTGCACCAGATCCGGGAATCCAGCCTGACCGGTGTACGCCAGCGCCGGACGCCACGTCCGGTTCAGCAGCACCTCGACCGGATCCTTCGTCACCGGCTGCATGCCGTTGATCCAGGGAAACTTGTTCCAGGTCTCGTCGCCGAGGACGCGCGCGGTGGCGCGGGCTTCGTCGATGCGCGCGGGCGGGATGTCGGTGTGCAGCCACTCCGGAATGATGCGGCCCGTGCTCGCTTCTTCGATGCGATCGAGCAGCATGCGGAGAATGCGGAACGATGACGGCACGATGCCGCTCGCGTCGCCCGAGTGAACGCCTTCGGTCAGCACTTCGACCGTCAGGTTACCGACGATCGAGCCGCGCAGTGACGAGGTCGTCCAGAGCTGATCGTAGTTGCCGCAGCCGCTGTCGAGGCAGACCACGAGTTGCGGCGTGCCGATGCGGTCGGCGAGCAGATCGATGTACGCAGGCAGATCGACCGATCCGCTTTCTTCACAACATTCAATGATGACGACGATGCGCGAGTGCGGCAGCTTCTGCGCCTTGAGCGCGCGGATCGCGGCGACGGTGGCGAAGATCGCATAACCGTCGTCCGCGCCGCCCCGTCCATAGAGCCGGCCGTCGCGCTGGACCGGAGTCCACGGGCCGAGGCCGTCTTCCCATCCGATCATTGCGGGCTGTTTATCGAGGTGGCCGTACATCAGCACTGTCGAGCTCGCGTCGCCCGGGATTTCCATGAAGATCAGCGGAGTCCGGCCTTCGAGCTCGTGCACCTCGAGCGTCAGTCCATCCACACTCTGTTGCGCCGCCCAGCCGCTCGCCAGCTTGACCGCGGCGTGCATGTGCCCGTTCTTTTTCCAGTCCGGATCGAACAGCGGCGACTGGTTCGGGATGCGGATGTAATCGTGCAGAGCGGGGACGATCGACGAGTCCCAGAGGCCGTCGACGAAGGTGCGGGTCTGGTCTGAATTCATGGCAGCGGCGGAGGATAGCATCGAAACGAGGTCGGTGCGATAATCGGACTTACAGAAGGAAAGAGTCAGGTCCCGCGCCTCGTTTCTATTTGTAAGGAAGTTCGCCTAGCAGGGGATATTCGTGGTAATTTGAGCCGGGTCCGATTCAGCCTGGTTCAGGAAGCCGACGCCGTGCTCGAACAGAACGCGCTCGATGTTCCGCCGTCGCCCGATGACAAACCTCGGGATGCGACAGAACAGGCGCGCACGGCAAAGACGGTTCCGGTCAAGGAGCCGCCTGCGGCCGATGATGTCGAGGCGCTCTACAACGAGCATCGGACCCTGCTCCTCTTCATCGCCTGCCGCAAGTTCCGCATCCCCGACTGCGATTCGGAGAATCTGATTCAGGACGTCTTTCTGTCGTATCTGCAGACCGGAACGACGATCGAGAACGTGCGCGCGTGGCTGGTCGCCGCGATGTGCAACGCGAGCCGGCATTACTGGCGCGCGCAAGGGCGGACGGAGTCGTTGCCCGAGGATTACACCGACAGGCTCGATCCGAACTCGGCGGGACTGGCGGAGACGTTCGCGCTGCAGATGACCATTCATCAGGCGCTGAACTACCTCACCGAGAAGTGCCGCGACACGCTGCACCTGCACTATTTCGAAGGCCGCTCCGCCGTCGAGGTGGCGGTGGAGCTGGAGACCACTCCGCGCTATGCCGAGAAGTTGATCCACAACTGCCTGCAGCGCGTCCGCGCGATCTACATGGACATTACGGCGGTAAAGAAGAAATGATCGCGGTGGTCCACTACACGGACGAGAACCTCATCGCCATGCTCGAAGCGGGCGACGAGGAAGCGATCAAACGCAATCCCCACCTCGCCACGTGCGAGTCCTGCAGTCAGTCCCTCGATGAGTACCGCGCCATCGTCAATGTCCTCGGCGACGAAGCCGCGTGGTCCTGTCACGATCTCAAGCTCTCCGAACCCGATCCCTCGACCGTCACTGCGCTCCGCTCTTTCGCAACGTCGATGCAGCGCGAAGATGACGAGGCGGTGGCGTACGTGGCGGCCATGCTCGAAGGTGCTCGCGAAACGTGGATGCCGCGACTGCGCGCGCACCCGGAGTGGCGGACGGCGGGGGGGG
>DATEZA010000065.1:0-4797 GCA_035255945.1 Thermoanaerobaculia bacterium | reverse complement strand
GGTCGGCACCGAGGGGCGGCTGGGCGGACAGGCACAGGTGAAAGGCGTTGCCGGCACGTGGAAGGACCTGACCGACAACGTCAACCTGATGGCAGGAAATCTCACAGCGCAGGTGCGAAATATTGCACAAGTGACCACCGCAGTCGCGAATGGCGATCTGTCGAAGAAGATCACGGTCGATGTCAAAGGCGAGATCCTCGAGCTGAAGAACACCATCAACACGATGGTCGATCAGCTCAACTCGTTTGCCGAGGAGGTGACGCGCGTTGCGCGCGAAGTCGGCACGGAAGGGAAGCTCGGCGGACAGGCGCAGGTGCGCGGCGTCGCCGGCACGTGGAAGGACCTGACCGACAACGTGAACATGATGGCGTCGAACCTGACGAACCAGGTGCGCGGCATTGCGAAGGTCGTCACCGCGATCGCCCGCGGCAACATGAAGCAGAAGCTGACCGTCGAAGCGCGCGGCGAGATCGCGGAGCTCGGCGACACGATCAACGAGATGATCGACACGCTCGCCACGTTCGCCGATCAGGTCACGACGGTCGCGCGCGAAGTCGGCGTCGAAGGGAAGCTCGGCGGGCAGGCGAACGTCCCCGGCGCGGCCGGCACGTGGCGCGATCTGACCGATAACGTCAATCAACTCGCCGCGAATCTCACCACGCAGGTGCGCGCGATCGCGGATGTCGCCACCGCCGTGACGAAGGGCGACCTCACGCGCAACATCACGGTGCAGGCCGAGGGCGAGCTCGCTGCACTCAAAGGCAACATCAACGAGATGATCCGCAATCTGCGCGAGACGACCTCGCGCAATGCGGAGCAGGACTGGTTGAAGACGAACCTCGCGAAGTTCACCCGCATGATGCAGGGCCAGAAGAACCTCGGCACGGTCTCGCAGATGATCCTGAGCGAGCTGGCGCCGGTGGTCGGCGCGAAGCATGGCGTCTTCTACATTGCGGATGGGACAGGCGAGGCGCCTGTCCTGCACATGGCGGCGACGTATGCGTTCCGCGAACGGAAGCATCTCAATCGCGAGTTCCACGTCGGCGAAGGACTGGTGGGCCAGGCCGCGTTCGAGAAGCAGCGCATCCTCCTCACGAATGCGCCAGCGGACTACGTCCAGATCAACTCCGGCCTCGGTGAAGCGAAGCCGCTGCAGATCATCGTGCTGCCGATCGTGTTCGAGGGACAAGTCCTCGCGGTGATGGAGCTCGCGTCGTTCACGCCGTTCACGGAGACGTACCAGTCGCTGCTCGATCAGCTGACGGAATCGATCGGCGTCGTGCTCAACACGATTCAGGCGAACATGCGGACGGAGGAGCTCCTCGCGCAATCGCAATCACTCGCCGAAGAGCTGCAGGCGCAGCAGGAAGAGCTGACGGAGACGAACAAGCGGCTCGAGCAGCAGGCGAAATCGCTGCAGGCGTCCGAGGAATTGCTCAAGCAGCAGCAGGAAGAGCTGCAGCAGTCGAACGAAGAGCTGGAAGAAAAAGCGCGGCTGTTGCAGGCGCAGAACGCGGAGGTCGAGCGCAAGAACAGCGAGGTCGAGGAAGCGAAGGCGCTGCTCGAAGACAAGGCGAAACAGCTCGCGCTGACCTCGAAGTACAAGAGCGAGTTCCTGGCGAACATGTCGCACGAATTGCGCACGCCGCTCAACTCGCTGCTGATTCTGGCGAAGCTGCTGTCCGACAATCCGGAAGGCAATCTCAACGACAAACAGGTCGATTTTGCCAAGACGATCCACGCCTCGGGCGTCGATCTGCTGACGCTGATCAACGACATCCTCGACCTGTCGAAGATCGAGTCGGGAATGATGTCGCTGAATCTGAGCGACCTCGGATTCGACGAGCTGCGCGATCTGATGGAGCGCAATTTCCGGCAGGTGGCGCAGGACAAAGGGCTGTCGTTCGATGTCGATCTCGCGGCGAGCCTGCCGAAGTCATTGCACACCGATCCGATGCGACTGCAGCAGATCCTCAAGAACCTGCTCGGCAACGCGTTCAAGTTCACGGAGAACGGCGGCGTGACGCTGAAGATGGAGCCGGTGGCGTCGGGTTGGACGCACGGACATGAGACCCTCGATCGCGCGCAGAGCGTCATCGCGTTCAGCGTGACGGACACCGGCGTCGGCATCGCGGTCGACAAGCAGAAGATCATCTTCGAGGCGTTCCAGCAGGCGGATGCATCGACGACGCGCAAATACGGCGGCACAGGCCTCGGGCTGTCGATCTCGCGCGAGATCGCGCGGCTGCTCGGCGGCGAGATCAGGGTGGACAGCGAGCCGGGTATCGGATCGACGTTCACGCTGTACGTGCCGGCGAGCTACGTCGCGCCGCGTGTTTCGCCAATGACATCGTCTCCGGCGAGTGGTGTGGCGCCGGCGACCTCGCCGGCGGTTTCATCCTCGACCTACGCCGCCGAGTCGGCGGCGCCACACATTGAAGAGCAGGTGCCTGACGATCGCGATCGGATCGCGAAAGGGGACCGCGTCGTTCTCATCATCGAAGACGACGTCGACTTCGCGAAGATCATGCTCGACATGGCGCACGATAAAGGCTTCAAGGGCCTCGCAGCGACGCGCGGTGAAAGCGGCCTGGAGCTCGCGCGGCGCTTCGTGCCCGATGCGATCACGCTCGACATCGCGCTGCCCGACATGGAAGGGTGGACGGTGCTCGATCGCCTGAAGCACGAGAAGGTCACGCGCCACATCCCGGTGCACATCATTTCGGCGGATGAGGAGTCGGGCCGCGGCATGCGACTCGGCGCATTCGCCCATCTCGAAAAACCGGTGACGAAGGACGCGCTGGACGAGGCGTTCGCGAAGATCAAAGGATTCGTGGAGAGTCCGACGAAGTCGCTGCTGGTGATCGAGGACAACGAGTCGCAGCGCGGCGCGATCGTGGAGCTGATCGGCGAGAACGACGTCGAGATCACCGCGGTCGGCTCGGGTGAGGAAGCGCTCGAAGTGCTGCGCACGCACCACTTCGACTGCATGGTCCTCGACCTCGGGCTGCCCGACATGAGCGGCTTCGAGTTCATCGACCGGATGAAGAACGAGCTCGACATCCACGACATCCCGATCGTGGTCTACACGGGCCGCGAGCTGACGCGCAAGGAAGAGTCGGAGCTGAAGCGGATCGCCGAGGCGATCATCGTGAAGGATGTGCGCTCGCCGGAGCGGCTGCTCGATGAGACCGCGCTGTTCCTGCATCGCGTCGAGGCGAACCTGCCGGCGAACAAGCGGCAGATCCTCGAGCAGCTGCACGAGTCGGATCCGGTGCTCGCGGGCAAGACGGCGCTGGTGGTCGATGACGACATGCGCAACATCTACGCGCTGACCTCACTGCTCGAACGGCACAAGATGAAAGTGCGTTATGCGGAGTCGGGTGCGGAAGGCATCGATGTCCTGAAGCACACGCCCGGCATCGATGTCGTGCTGATGGACGTGATGATGCCGGAGATGGACGGCTACGAAGCGATGCGGCGGGTTCGCGCGATGGAGGAGTACAAGAATCTGCCCATCATCGCGCTGACCGCGAAAGCGATGAAAGGCGATCGCGAGAAGTGCATGGAAGCGGGAGCTTCGGATTACATCACGAAGCCAATCGATGCGCAGCAGCTCGTGTCGCTGCTGAGGGTTTGGTTGTACCGGTAAGCCAGTCCGGATTGAAGGTATGCCATAATTCCTCTCACACAGAGAGGGCAAAGGGTGGACTTCCTTCGGAGCCGGCATGCCGTCTGGCTGACGCACGGCAGCGCATTGGTCATGACCTGTGCGCTGTTCGCGCTCATCCTGTTCGTGCCGTTCCGTTACGCGTTCATCCCGGCGGCGCTGATCGCGCACCGCATCGGGGTGATGATGCACGAATACATTCACGGCATTCCGTTCCGCCGTTACGCGAACTGCCTCGGCGTGCTCGTGTTCTACGACGGCCTGATGCTGATGTTCGGCCTGCTGGAGCTGTTTCGCGCAACGCATCTCTCGCATCACCGCTGGCTCAATTCACCGGGCGATTCGGCGTTCGACAACCTGGATGTCAAGAACGACCCCAATCGCCTGCGCGGCGCGTTTGTGTCGCTGGAGGTGACGCAGCACCTCAAGTTTTACTGGGAAGCGCTGCACGGCCTGCATCCGTATGCGAGCCCGAAGCGGATTGCGTTCTGCGTCGCGCAGAGCTGCGCATGGATCGCATTGTGGGTTTACACCGGACGGACCGATGTCATCTGGAAAATCGCCGCGCTGACGGCGTTTACCACGGCGGTGCCGGTCTCATTGCGCGGGGCGGTCGAGCATCACGCCGAAGCGGATCACGCCGGTTTCGCCAATGAATACAAGACGCTGATCCCGCTTTTCAATCTCAATAAGCACGTGCATCACCACGAGCAGCCGACGCTGCCGTGGTATCTGCTCGAGTTCCGCACTGCGGCTCCGCTGCACTGGCGGAATTACTACACGTACTGGTTCAGGGCCTACATTCGAAAGGAGCTCGTGCTGATGCATCCGATGCGGCATCGGCGGGCGCAATCGTCATGAGCATCTCAATCGAAACGACGGTGGGCGATGCCGTTCCGCTGCGGCATCCGCGCGAGGCGGGGCCGGTTCTGGTCCGGCTCGGCAGTTCTACGATCGATACCGCGGATGGATGTCCTCTGCATCGCGTGACGAAATACAGACAGGGCGATGCGATGTCGGTGGTGCGGGTTTATCTCATCGCCATCGCGGTGACGTATCTGCCGGCGCTGCTCGCCGTATTGTTCGGTCCATTGCCGATCCTCGCGCCGAATCCCTTCGTGAAATTG
>DATEZA010000064.1:0-34617 GCA_035255945.1 Thermoanaerobaculia bacterium | reverse complement strand
CATCCGCGAGATCCTTGCCGCTGGTCGAAAGACCCGCTGGAATCCGAAGCTCATGCTGCCCGAGTACGCCGCACTCGCCGCGGGAAGGAATCCACGACCGGACGAGTGGAGTCCGCGCGCGATGCAGCAACCGACGCTGCTCGACATCCCGATCGAATCCTCGTTCACCCCTTTCGCACGCTACGCGGCAAAGATGGCCACCGGCAGCGGCAAGACTGTGGTGATGGCGATGCTGATCTCCTGGGCGTTCTGCAATCGCGGGACGAAGCCTGGAGACACTCGCTATCCGCGGCGCGCACTGGTGGTCTGCCCGAACCTGACGATCCGCGAGCGTCTCGATGTCCTGCGACCAGGCGACGCGAACAACTACTACGACCGGTTCGATCTGGTTCCGTCGTCGCTGCGCGCCGAACTGTCAAAGGGCAAGGTGCTGGTGACGAACTGGCACCTGTTCAACGAGTCGAGTGAGACGGAGAACGTCGGCGGCCTTCCAGTCGTGCAACTCGGTCCAGAGAGTGAAGACGCCTTCGCGAAGAACCGTCTTCATGATCTCGTCGAGGACGACGAGCCGCTGATGGTCATGAATGACGAAGGCCACCATGCCTACAGGCCGGCGCCGGTCTCGGAGGACTCGAAGCTGAGCGCCGAGGCGAAGGCGGATCGTGAAGAAGCAACGGTCTGGGTGACGGGGATCGGCAAGGTGAATGCGGCGTGCGGCGTGGCGTTCTGCATCGACCTCTCTGCGACCCCGTTCTACATCGGCGGCAGCGGCTATCCGGAAGGCTCCCCTTTCCCCTGGATCGTCAGCGATTTCAGCCTGGTCGATGCGATCGAGAGCGGCATCACGAAGATTCCGCGGCTGCCGGCGATGGACAATACGGGACGGCCGAATCCGAAGTACTTCCGACTGTGGGAGCACATCACGGCCAACTTGAAATCGGGAGAGAAGCTGTCGGGCGGCAAGCCGAAGCCGGAAGTCGTCTATGCAAAAGCGCAGGACGCGCTCGTGACACTGGCCAGCGAGTGGAAGGAGCGTTACGAGCAGACGGAGGCGGCTGCGCCGGGACAGGAGCGCGT
Organism: Thermoanaerobaculia bacterium; assembly: GCA_035255945.1. GTDB lineage: Bacteria > Acidobacteriota > Thermoanaerobaculia > Gp7-AA8 > Gp7-AA8 > JAJPHC01. The sequence goes on along the minus strand of DATEZA010000064.1, from coordinate 33,540 downwards.
GCCGCCCGTCATGATCATCGTTTGCGACAACACCGATATCGCCGAGGAGTTTCATCGTCAGATCTCCGGAGAGGAGCTCGTCGCGGTCGAAGTGGAGGAAGACGACGAGGAAGAAGACGAAGACACACCAAAGAAACGAAAGAAGAAGGCAAAGCCGCAGAAGCGATACATCGGTGGCCTGCCCGGCTTTCCCGAACTGCACAACAGCCGAGGGCACGAGGTGACACTGCGGATCGATTCGAACCTGCTGGCCCAGGCGGAGAGTGACGATCCGAAGGTGAAGAAGAGCGACGCCGCACAACATCTGCGCAAAGTCGTTGCAACCGTCGGGCGTCCGGGCGAGCCCGGCGAGAAAGATCCGCTGTGTCGTCAGCGTCAACATGCTGAGCGAGGGGTGGGACGCAAACAACGTCACGCACATCCTCGGCCTGCGTGCCTTCGGCAGCCAGCTTCTCTGCGAGCAGGTCGTCGGACGCGGGCTACGGCGGATGGATTACACGCCCGATCCGACGACGGGTCTTCTGACACCGGAGTACGTCGATATCTTCGGCGTGCCGTTTTCGCTCATCCCGTTCAAAGGGAGACAGCCCGGAGAAAAAGCTCCGCTCGAGGATCGCCCGAAAAACGAGGTCAAGGCTCTGCCCGAGCGAGAGCATCTCAGGATCTCGTTCCCGGTCGTCGAAGGGTATGTCGCCGATCTTCGGCGGAACCGGATTCGGTGCGACGTTCAGCAGGTGCAGCCGATCACGCTCGATCCATCGACGACCCCTGTTGCGGCGTTCGTTCGCCCGCAGGTCGGCTATCACATCGGCGACGTGGTTTCGCAGGTGGGCTTCGGTTTCACGGAGATGAACCGCGACGAGTACCATGCGTCGATTCATCCCCAGGAGATCCGCTTCATCATCGCTCGCGAGATCGTGAGAGCGCTGAGCGAGTCGACGGACGGGCGGAAGGAATCGCTCAAGCGCGAGAGCCGGGCGGTCCTGTTTCCACAGGTCCTCCGCGTGGTCGAGGAGTATGTCGCGACACGCGTCGACCTGAATGGCCAGCATCCGACGGAGATTGGTCTGGAGGTTTACTTCAGGCCGATGGTGTCACTCCTGACCGCCGCCATTTTTCCCGACGAGAAGAGCGGCGAGACGAGAATCCTGCCACGGCTGAACCGCTACAAGCCGATCCTCAGCACAGATTCCGTGTACTTCAAGACTGTGAAGCCTGTGCAGGCGACGCAGGCCAGCCCTGTGAGCCACGTTGCCGCGGACACCACTTCATGGGAGCAGGCGGCTGCCTTCCAGCTCGAACAGCTCGCACTCGCGGGCCTCGTTCATTCTTATGTGAGAAATGACCACCTGGAGCTCACGATCCCGTACGACTACGAAGGTGCACACGCCTACGAGCCCGACTTCGTCGTGAAGATGCAGAACGGACTGAACGTGCTGCTCGAAGTGAAAGGGTTCGACCGCCCGGACACTGTGCTGAAGAATCAGGCGGCGTACCGGTGGGTGGCCGCTGTCAATCATTGGGGCGCGCTGGGCACGTGGGACTTTGTGATTGTTCACGATCCGCAATCGGTGGCCGCGAGGTTGAGGATCCTGTTACAGAAGACCTGATCCGCCGAAAGGGAGATCAGGAGAACCAGTACCTGCGATAAGAGCCGTCGCCGAGGGAGTTAGGTCAGCGCCATCCAATACAACCAACAAAACGAGCGCGCAGGAGTCCCTGCTTTTCGAGATGCTAAGGGCGTAGCCGCTTGCGCAGCGCGTCGATGATCTCCCGCTCACTCGGGAAGCGCCCTTCCTCTTTCTTGGAGAAGATCTTCTCGTTATCGACGGTCACGACGAAAATGCCGCCGCTGCCGCGCACGATCTCGCTGTCGAATCCGAGCTCTTTTTTGATTTCAGCCGCCAGACTGGAGGCTCGAGGGAGGTAGTTTCAGACTCCGCAGTAGTCGATCCGGACGTTCATCAAATCGCCTTCACCAGGATGGCGGTGACGTTGTCGAGGCCACCGCGCTCATTCGCTTCTTCGATCAGTTTCTGACACGCCTTTTCGAGGTCGCCGTTCGACTGCGTCACGACCTTCAGGATCTCATCTTCCGGAACCATGCCAGTGAGACCGTCCGAGCAGAGGAGGAAGACATCGCCTTCCTTGACCTCGATCTCCGACGCGTCGGGTGAGACCTGCAACGCACCGCCGAGGGCGCGCGTGATCACGTTGCGCAGCGGATGCTTCTCCGCCTCGGCCTCGGTCAGCATCCCCGCCTGCACCTGTTCGAAAACCCAGGAGTGATCGTTCGTGATGCGCTGCAGCTGGTTGTTGCGGATCATGTAGGCGCGCGAGTCGCCGACGTGCGCGACCGACATCGTGTCGCCGTCCGCGAGGCAGGCCACGACCGTCGTGCCCATGCCGCGCAGGCGCGCGTCCTTGCGCATCGCTTCGAGCACGCGCGTGTTCGCGAGGCGCACCGCGGCCATCAGCCGATTCGTCGAGCGCTTGAAGTGCTCGTCGTACGCGTGCGGCCACGTGCCGTCGTCTTCTTTCGTGTGGAGGATGAACTCGGAGATCGAGTCGACGGCGATGCGCGAGGCGATCTCGCCCGCGGCATGACCGCCCATACCGTCGGCGACGAGGAACAGCTTCGCTTCGTCAGCGACGAGGTACGAGTCCTCGTTGTGCTGCCGCTGCCGCCCGACGTGGGTCAGACCGTATGCTTTGATCTCCATCCTCACTAGCTCTTCCTGAACAGGCCGAAGCCGGTCTTGGCCGGCTCTTTCGAGCCGCGGAGCTCGGACAACGCTCCCTGTACCTCGAGGTTGGACGGGTCCCACTTCAAAGCCTCCTCGAAGTAACGCTCGGCTTTCGCCACCAATCCGGCCCGCCGGCAGAGCATACCGGCGTCTTTGAGATAGACGAAGTTGACGGGGTCACGCTGGACGGCGGCCTCGATCGACTGCACCGCCTGTTTGGTCATCGACGGGATGCGCGCGGCGGCGAGGGCGAGGCTGTGATGCGCCTTCGCGTCCTGCGGGTTGTGCTTGACCGCCATGTCGAAGTTCTCGTATGCGCCGCGGATGTCGCCTTCCTTGAATGCCTTCACGCCCTTGGCGAGGTATGCCTTGGCGATCTGGGCGAAGTCGACGAGGCCGCCCTTGGCGGCGCCGGTGAGCTCGCTGTCGTGCTGTTTTCGGCGGGCGGCGTTCGTCAGCACGTTGACCGCTTCGGTCAGCGTCTGGAACTTTCTCTCCGCGTCGGCCTTGTCCGGTCCGCGGTAGCGATCCGGATGCTGTTCGCGCGCGAGCTTGCGGAACTGATCGCGGATTTCCTGCTCCGTCGCGCTCCGCTCTACGCCCAGCACCTCGTAATAATTGATCTTCATTCAGATCAGGACTTCTGGGTCCTTGCGAGATAAATCCGCTTCGCCGTGGTCCGGACTACTTCCGCGACGCCGCGATCGTCCCTCAGAAATTTCAAATCTCTTAAGGCTAACCGATTGATCAACGGGAGAACAACCCCTATCGGCGCCTTCGGGTTACGGGTCAGCGCCAGGATGACCGGGTACTTGCTCATCCAGTCGCGCCGCGTGGAGAGGATGCGCAGAACCTCCTCGTCGACGTTGCGCAGGCCGGCGATGGTCTCCGCTTCGTTCTCCGTCATTCGCGGATTGCGCATGACCGCGCCGCAGACCAGTTTGTTGCGCTCGCGCACCAGGAGCATGCGCACCATCTTGTCACCGCGGAACGCCAGCATCACTTTTTGCGCGACGCTCATGTTCTGGATCTGCACCCAGATGGCTTTCTTTTTTTCATCCGGCTCGGACGGGGGCAGGGCCGGAGTGACGCTGCTCTGGAACTCCGGATCCTCGGCCTTCACCAGCAGCTCCACGATCTCGTCCGGCACTTCGTCGCCGATGTCCGGCTCGAGCGGAAGTCCCGGCGGGAGCTCGATCCGTGCGATGCGCGCCTTTTTGTCGAAGAACTCCTCGCGCGTCTCCCCGACGCGACGCCGCACGTCGGGTGTCGCACGCGGATTTGCGAGCAGCGCGTCGAGGATGCCGGGCGCGCGAAGAATGCGCGCCTGGTTGATGACGATGACGTCCTGCACCGCCGGCTCCGCGCGCAGTGCGAGCGCGAGAACGGCGGAATCGGGAACGGCCCTGTTCCGGATCAGCGCCTCGAGCACGACGGGGTCGTTGCTCCACGACATCAGCCGCGCCAGATGTTCGGGATTGCCCGACTCGCTCGAGGTGAACGCCGTCACGACGTTCGGCGGGAGATCGGCGATCGACGCACGTGCGGCGTTCGCGATCTCTTCATCCTCCGAGCCGCCGAGGTACGAGAGAACGGCAACGAGCTCCTCTTGCGGAAGCGGAAGGAAGCCGCGCGCAATGGTCACGACGACGCCGCGCGGATAGGCGCCGGAGTCGATCAGTTCGATCACCGACGCTGCATTGAGCTCCGACGGGACGCTGGTCATGTGTGGTTCTGCTCCGCCGCGTGCGACTTGAGCCACTCGCGATCGAAGGTGCGGTCGTGCACGACCTGGCGGTCGCGCCCGAGGGCCGGCAGGTGCACGTCGTTGATGGTGATGGCTACGCCGCCTGCGTTACCGATCGTCCTGAACAGGAACCGATCCTTCGCTTCGTACGTGTGATGTTCGCCCGCTTTCATTTCGTCATTGACGGCAGGTTTGCCGTCGATGTCGAGCTTGATCACCGAGTCCTCGTTGATGTCGAGGGTGAGGCTCAGGATGTCGGGATTCGCAGCGTTCTGCGCGGGCGGTGGCGGCGCGGGCTTGGCGACGGCGGCACTGGACGACGCGACGACGACGGGATGTTGTTCCACCTGCTCCGCCGTGCGTTGCTGCTTGAGCCGGTACGCCCACCAACCGACGAGCGCGAGCGCGATGACGATGGCGATGGTGATGTAGATGTTGCGATCGACGCGCGCATACGGCGGCGGAATGCCGCGCCGCACCGGCGGCTCGGGAATGGCCGGCTGCACGAGGCGCTCGAGGTGCGCACTCTTCTCGATCCGATCGTCCCCCGCCGCCGCATAGTTGTACCGATTCACCATCTCCTCGGTGTTCAAACCGAGGTAGCGGGCGTACTGGCGAACGAAGCCGCGGGTGAACACGGGAGCGGGCAAAGTCTTGTGGTCGTTGCGCTCCAGCGCTTCGAGAAATCGCTTGCTGATCTTGGTGTCGTCGGAGATCTCTTTGAGTGAGATCCCGCGGATTTCCCGCTCACGCTTCAGCTCCTCGCCGAAGGAGGCGAGCTCCGAATGCGGCTGGGGGTCCTGATCAGGCATCGATGCGGGCATTTTATTCAATTCGTTTGAGATGCGCCGAGAAATCCTTCGCGGCGAGACGCTCGATGCAGCGCCGCAAATAGGTCGATGTGGAGGGATTGGAATGGATGAGCCTGCGATCTTTGGGAGTGAGGTAGCGCAACTGCGATGCGGCTGCCGAGCGCGGCGTCGCGGGGTTGAGGACGAGTGCCTTCCTTACGGCATACCGATACGACCATTTCTGATCGTCGGCGATCATCCGCAGCTGCTCGGGCGTGGTCTGGTGCGAGGCGATGACGGCGAGGATGTCGTCCTCGCGCACGCGCTGGTTCGCGAGGACGGTGCCGAAGACGCGCGGATCGCGGTCGGCGAGAAATGCTTTGACCAGCGCGTGACTGCAACGGCGCGCACTGGCGATGCGCTCGCCGAGGGTCAGCTTGTCGAGGCGTAGCAGGAGTTGCGTGTCGATCGCGCGGCGCACCGTCGCGGGAACGGTCACCTCGACCGACAGCCGCACGAGATCGATCCAGTAGAGGTAGTGGATCAGTTTCACCGATTGCGCCTGCGGGGTTTGTCGATGCGCGACGAGCCGCGCGCGCACGGAGTAGAAGCCGGCGAGCCGCGGGCTCTGCGCAATCGCGAGCAGGATCGCGGGCGTGACGAAAGGGTTTTCGATGACGGCGAGCGCTTCGTCTTCCGCGAGCGTCTTGATGTTGTCGGCGACGAAATGCTTGAGCTCTTCGCGGGAGAGCTTCCGGATCGTGTGATAGGCGCGCGGGAGCGTCATCGCCGGGAGAGAACGCGCTCGACGGTGCGCGCTATGCCGTCCCGGGAGCGCGACGGAGTGCGGCGGCCATGCCGCCGCTCTGCTACGCGCGGCCATGCCGCGCGCCGGTGACGAGCGGCATGGCCGCTCTTACAAGAATGCAGCGGCGGCATGGCCGCCGCACTCCGCGAAAATGATCGCGGGGAGAGCGCCCTCTCGACGGTCCCGGGAGCGCGGGCGTCTCGCCCGCACGACGCGGGCGTCCCGCCCGGGTCGTAATGCCGTTGTCATCGCGAGGAAAGCGCCCTCTCGACGGTGCGCGCTATGCCGGCCGCGTCGAGGCCGAACTCGCGGCGGAGGTACTCCTGATCGCCGGTTTTGGACGAGAACTGATCGGGCAGAGCGATCCGTTTGAAGACACGCGGCGCGCCGGCTTCGGCGAGCAATTCGGCGACGGCGCCGCCGAGGCCGCCGATGATGCTGTGCTCTTCGATCGTGAAGAGATTGAGTGACTGAGTGATCGAGGGGTCGAGGGGCTTCACACATGGCACGCTGATCACCGCTGCGTGAATGCCTTTCGCATCGAGGATCTCGGCGGCGTTCATCGCGTTGAGCAAAAGGCCGCCGGTCGCGAGCAGCGTCGCATCGCCGCCGTCACGCATGCGGATCGCTTTGCCGATCGCGAACTCGGGATCGCTCGCGTGCACCGTCTTCTCGCCCTGTTTGCCGAGGCGCAGGTAGACCGGGCCGCGATGCTCGATTGCGGCGCGCGTGGCGAGGCGCGCTTCGACCGGATCATTCGGCGCGAGCACGACCATGTTCGGCATCGCGCGCATGATCGCGAGGTCTTCGGTCGCGTGATGCGTCATGCCGAGCGAGCCGTACGCCATGCCGCCGCCGACCGCGACGATCTTCACGTTCGCATCGTGATAGCAGACGTCATTGCGGATCTGCTCGAGGCAGCGGATGACGGGGAAATTCGCGATTGAATACGTCAGCACGGTGCGGCCGTTGAGCGCCATGCCGGCCGCGAGTCCGGTCATGTTCTGCTCCGCGACTCCGGCATTCACGAACTGCATCGGAAATTCATCGGCGAATTTCTGGACGACGCCGAATCCGAGATCGCCGACGACGAGCACGATGTTGCGGTCTTCGCGCGCGAGCCGCGTCAGCTCTTCGATGAACGCGCTTCTCATTCTTCGTCCTCTTGGAGCAGGTCGCCTTCGACGACGCCGAGCTCACGCATCGCGCTCGCGCGGTCTTCGCCGAGCGGCGCGCGGTAGTGCCACAGCAGCTTGTCCTCCATGAAGCTCACGCCCTTCCCTTTCACGGTGTGCGCGATGAGGCAGCTCGGACGGCCAGGCTCGAACGGCACCGCGTGCAGCGCATCGGCGATCGCGCCGGCATCGTGTCCATCGATCTCGCGCACGGCCCAGCGGAAGGAGCGCCATTTATCGGCGAACGGATCGAGGTCCATGACTTCTTTGACTGTGCCGAGGCTCTGGATCTTGTTGTAGTCGATGATGACGACGAGGTTGTCGAGCTGGTGCTGCGGCGCGAAGAGCGCGGCTTCCCAGACCGACCCTTCGTCGCATTCGCCGTCGCTGAGGAGCACGAACACGCGAAACGATGGAGGACATCGCTTCGCGGCGAGCGCCATGCCGGTGCCGACCGGCAGGCCGTGACCGAGCGAGCCGGTCGACAGCTCGACGCCCGGAACTGTGGTCGTCGCATGTCCGGCGAGGCGCGTTCCGTTCAGGTAAAACGTGTCGAGCTCCGGCAGCGGAAAGAAGCCCGATTCCGCCAGCGCTGCGTAAAGCCCGGCGCATCCGTGGCCTTTGCTCAAAATGAAACGATCGCGCTCCGGCCAATCGGGACGCGCGGGATCGACGCGCAGCACGCCGCCGCCGTATAACACGGCGAGGAGCTCGCTCATGGAGAACGAAGAACCGATGTGTGAGCTGTTTGCGCGGGAGGTCATGCGCACGACGTGCACGCGGATACGTCGTGCCAGGTCAGCAATCCGGTTTACGCGTAGTGAAAATTCAGCAGGCTCTGCCATTACCAATAATTGATCCGGAGCTATGTCACGATACAATGCGTTTTCTCGTATTATCTGAATAATCCAATGCCCGAACAGAAGTCGTCGTTGCTCGATACATTACTCGGCCAGACCGCAGGCGCGCGGACATTTTTTCTCTTCCTGTTTCACGTCGTCGTGTTCTTCGCGTGCTTCGTCGCGGCGAATCTCGTCCGCTATGACTTTCGCGTCGACGTCGATGCGTTCCGCCTGGCGAAATCGGGCATCGCGGTCGTCGTCCTGCTGCAACTGGTCTGCGGCGGCATCTTCGGGTTTTATCGCGGCTGGTGGCGTTACGTCGGCATCTCCGACGTCATCCGGCTCGTCTTCGGACTGACTGCCGCGGCCGCGGTGCAGAACATCCTCTGGTTTGTGGGCAATCTGCTTCCGGCGCAGGCGCCGTACATCCAGATGCCGCGCGGTGTGATCCTGATCGACTGGTCGCTCGCGCTGCTCACGCTTTTCGGCGCACGCCTCCTCGTGCGCGTGGGTCGCGATCGTTTCCGACCCGCCGCAGAGCGCCGCAATGAGACGAAGCTGTTGATCGTCGGCGCAGGCGATGCGGGCGAAACGCTCGCGCGCGAGATCGAGCATCGCCGGCAGCTCGGCAAGGTCGTCGGCTTCGTCGACGATCAGCGGATCAAGTGGGGCTCGAGCATCCGCGGCATCGAAGTGCGCGGACCGATTTCCTCGATCGGCGAGATCGCCGAGGATCTCGACGCAACCGAAGCACTGATCGCGATTCCGAGCGCGTCGGGCAAGCGCCTGCGCGAGCTCGTGCGCCACGTCTCGGGCGCGGGCATGCAGTTCAAGATCCTCCCCGGCATCGATCACCTGGTGAGCGGCAAGGTGCACATCACGCAGCTGCGTCCGGTGAATGTCGAAGATTTGATGCGCCGCAAAGCGGTCGAGCTTCCGGGCGATCCGGTGCGCGAGCTGTTCCGCGGCAAACGCGTGCTGGTGACGGGCGCGGGCGGCACGATCGGATCGGAGCTCGCCTCGCAGGTCGCGCAGTTCGGGCCGGCGCGGCTCTCGCTCGTCGAGCGCTCCGAGTTCGCGCTCTACGAAGTCCGCAAGCGCCTCGGCCGCGAAGGTGTGATGTCGAAGATGGACATCACCTGCAATCTCGTCGACATCTGCGACACGGAGATCCTCGACGCGCTGATCGAGCGCGAGCGTCCGCAGATCGTGCTGCACGCTGCCGCGCACAAACACGTCCCCCTCGGCGAAGAGAACCCGCCGGAGTACATCCGCAACAACACGATCGCCACGCGCATCCTCGCGGAGCTTTGCGCGACGCATCACGTCGAGCGCATGGTCTTCATCTCGACCGACAAGGCGATCAATCCGACGAGCGTGATGGGCGCGACGAAGCGCGCGGCGGAGATCGCGCTGCTCGATTTGCAATCACACTCTTCGCTCAAAGTGAACATCGTGCGCTTCGGCAACGTGATCGGCTCCTCGGGCAGCGTGATTCCGCTGTTCATGGAGCAGATCGCGCAAGGCGGACCGATCACGGTCACACACCCCGACGTCACGCGCTACTTCCTGCGCACATCCGAAGCCGTATCGCTCGTACTGCAGGCGGCGACGCTCGGCAGCTCGCGCGAGATCTTCATGCTCGACATGGGCGAGCCGGTGAAGATCGTCGACCTCGCGCGCGACCTGATCCGCCTTTCGAATCACACCGAGGACGAGATTCCGATCGTCTTCAACGGCCTGCGTCCCGGCGAGAAGCTGTTCGAGGAGATCCGGCTCGACGGCGAGTCGATTCACAAGACCGTGCACCCGCACATCGTGATCACCGAGGCTCCGCAGCCGGAGCATCAGACGGTGAGCGGCTGGCTGGCGCGCGCAGCAGGTGTGTCGAGCGATCGCGAGTCCGCCATCAACTTGCTCGCGCAGTTGATTCAGGAATACACACCGAATCGAGTTGCGTCGCAACGCCAGGCCGACGATAAGAGCCGCATGGTGTTCAATCCGGCGCGGCTCGCGGAGCAAGTGCCGTCCGTTCCGTGACGAAGAAGGCGAAGCCCGTCATCAGCTGCGGTCTCGACGAACCGTACGCCGTCGCGGTGCGATGGGTGATCGGCCTCTCGCTCGTATTCGTCCCGCTGTTCTGCAGCCCGACGGCGCATGACGCGTTCCGCTATCCGAAAACGCTCCTGTTCCGCGCCGCCGCCATCATGATCGTTGCGATCCTGGCTACGGCGGCGATCTGGGGCCGCGTGCGATGGCGCGAGCTCGTGCGCGATCGCGCGATCGCGATTCTCCCGATCGCAATCGTGCTCTGGACTGCCATCACGACGCTGCTGTCGACGAATCGTCCGCTCAGCATTCGTTCGTTCGAGTACACGGTCGAAGCGGTGATCTTTTTCTTCGGCGCGTGGATCGCGGTTTCGGGACGCCGCGTCGGCCAGGTGCTGATGCCGCCGATGATCGCCGGCGTGATCAATGCGCTGCTCGCGATCTCGCAGGCGGCGGATTGGTGGAATCCGTTTCCGTTCGCATCGGACACCGAGGTGCGCCTGCGGATCTCCGCATTCCTCGGCAATCCGAACGACACAGGCAACTACCTGATGCTGCTCGCGGTGCTGGCGACGGCAGCCGGCAAGGTGGAGAAGAAAGCGCGCTGGTGGATTCTCACGGCGGTGCTGCTGGCCGGACTGATCGCCTCGCAGTCGCGCGGCGCAGTGCTCAGTTACATCGCGGGACTGCTGGTCATCACCTTCATCGCGTCGCGCCGCGCAGGATTCATCGTCATCGGCTCCGCGATCCTCGCGACGCTGATCGCGTTCATCGTGCTGCCGCCGCTGCGGGCCCGCGCCGCATTCACCGCGCGCGCAATCACCGCAGGCGACTGGGCAACCGCGACGTCGCATCGCAATTACCCGTTCACCGTCGCGTGGAAGATGTTCGAAGAGCGTCCGCTCACGGGCCTCGGACCGGGGACGTTCAAATACCATTTCCTCGACTACCGGATGAAACTGAACGAGGAGCATCCGGAGTGGATCTACCAGCCGGTGCAGAATTACGCCGAAGCACACAGCGATCATCTGCAGGTGCTGGCCGAGGAAGGCGTACCGGGCTGGCTGCTGCTGATGGCGGCGATCGGATTGCTCGTGAGCGCGACGACGAGACACTGGCATGTCCACCATGACGAGCGCGAGACGTTCGTGCACTACGCAGGCGCGTCGTTCGGGGTGGCGTTCGTCACGATCGCACTCAGCTCGTTTCCGCTGGAGATGGTGGCGGTGATGCAGATCGCGACGTACGCCGCGGCGCTGATTCTCAACTGGAGCGCGCGAACGTGAAGGCCGTGCGCTGGATCGCGACGCTGCTGATCTGGTCGGCCGCGGTCACCGCGGCTGCGTGGTACGTGATCGAGCCGCAGCAATGCAATCTGACCGAGGGAGAAGTGCAGCGCGCGACGGAGCGGCTCGCGCGCATGCCGAGCGATCCGACCATCACCGTGCCGCTGGCGAGGCAGAACATCGCGCGGATCACGGCATGTCTGGAATGCGCCGACGACGTGAATCGCGCGATGGTGCTCGCTGCGAATCTCCGTTTCGCGGGCCGGCCCGATGATGCGATCGCGGTCTATCGCGATGCGCTGCGCCAGGACCAGCGGCCGGAGCTCTACCTGAATCTCGCGCAGACGCAGCTCGACATGGGGAATGAGACGGAAGGCATCCAGACGCTGACGAAGGCGTGCCTCGCGGCGCCGAATTTCGTCGACTACATTCCGTCGCGGCACATGCAGATGTACCTGATCGTCCACGACTATTACGAGCAGTTGATGCAGCGGCAAAAGCAGCAGCGGGGATCGAAGTGAGCCTGGCGCTCCTTCTCTCGTCCTTCGTCATCGCCGCGCTTCTCTCCACCGCATTCGTGGAGTTGATCCGCGTCTGGACGCATCACCGGCAGATCCTCGACCATCCCGGTCATCGCAGCTCGCACACACAACCGACGCCGCGCGGCGGCGGCATCGCGATCGTCGCGCTGACGCTTTTCGGACTCGCGTTCGTTCAGATCTTCCGGCCGTTCACATCATGGACGACATTCGCGGCGTTCACGATCCCCGCGCTCGCAATCGCGATCGTGAGCTGGATCGATGACATCCGCGGCACACCTGCATCTCTCCGTTTCGCCATTCACCTCGGCGCCGCTATCTGCGCGGTCATCTGGCTCGGACGGCTGCAGCAGATCCTCGGGATCGCCGGCATCGCAATCGCCATCGTCTGGATCGCCGGCCTGACGAATGCCTACAACTTCATGGATGGCATCGACGGCATTGCGGGACTACAGGCAGTGATCGCCGGCGCCGCGTGGGCGTTCCTTGGATTTCGTTTCGCGATTCCTCTGGCAGGCCTCACCGGCGCGCTGATCGCCGGCGCGTCGCTCGGATTCCTGATCCACAACTGGTCGCCCGCGCGAATCTTCATGGGCGACGTCGGCAGCGCGTTTCTCGGCTTCACGTTCGCGGCGATCACAGTGCTCGCGGCAGAACGCGACCCGCGTCTGGCCGTCTGCGGCGTGCTTCTGCTGTGGCCGTTTGTTCTCGATACGACCATCACGCTGATCCGGCGGGCGCTGCGTGGCGAGCGGCTGCACGAAGCGCATCGATCCCATCTGTATCAGCGGCTGAATCAGCGCGGGTGGAGTCACGCGCAGGTTTCGATGCTTTACGGAGCGCTCGGATTGATCGGCGCAGGCGCCGTGTTTGTGTGGACCGGAAATTCGTGATGCGACTGTCGATCTGCATGGTGTCGCTGAACTGCCGGCGCGTGGTGGAGGATTGCCTCGAGTCGCTGCGCAGGAGCCGCTTCACCGACTTCGAGATCCTCTGCGCCGACAACGGCTCGACCGACGGCACGCTCGACTACCTGCGCGCGCAGCCCGACGTGCATTTGATCGAGAACGGCTGGAACGCCGGCTTCACGCGCGGCACGAATCAGGGCATCGCGGCCGGAACGGGCGAATACGTGCTCTGGCTCAACACCGACACGATTCTTCGTGAAGACTCGCTCGGAAAACTGATCGAGTTCATGGAGACGCATCCGCGCGCCGGCGTGGTGGGACCAAAGGTGCTGAATGCCGACGGCACGTTCCAGCCGCAATGCAAGCGCGGCGTCCCGACGCCGTTCGCCTCGCTCTGCTACGCGCTCGGGCTCGATCGCATCTGGCCGCAGAACAAATCGGTTTCGCAGTATTTGCTCCGTTCGATCAGCGAAGAGAGCACGAGCATCGTCGACGCAGTCTCCGGCTGCTGCCTGCTGACGCGCCGCGCGACGATCGACGAAGTCGGCCCGCTCGATGAAGAGATGTTCGGCTTCGGCGAAGACATCGACTGGTGCGTCCGCGCGTCGAAAGCGGGATGGGAAGTCTGGTATTACCCCGGCAGCGTGATCACACATCTGAAGGGTCAGGGCGGCGCGCATTCGAAGCCGTACCGGAAGATCCGCGCCATGCATCAGTGCATGTGGCTCTTCTACAAAAAGCATCTCGCGCCGCAGCGCGTCTGGCCGGTGACCGCGCTCGTCGCCCTCGGCATCGGCGCGAGCTTTCTGATGCGGACGGTGGTGACGTGGATGCGGCGCACGGTGGCGTAAAGCCCCTCACCCGGCCTTCGGCCACCCTCTCCCCGCAAGCGGGGCGAGGGTCCACGCTCTCGCGCAGCGCAAGCTCCGGGAGAAGTCACGCTCTCGCGCAGCGCAAGCTCCGGGAGAAGTCAACGCGCTCGCGATGCGCGAGCTCCATTGACCTTCGCCCCGCCGTGCGGGGAGAAGGTGGCCCTGAGCGTAGCGAAGGGCCGGATGAGGGGACGTGCACGTTGCTAACGCCGGCTGTAAACGTCAATCAACCGATCGGCGACGACGTCCCACGAATACTTCTGCTCGACGTGCTTTCGTCCCGCCTCGCCCATCGCGGCGAGCCGCGCGGGATCGCGCAGCAGCTCGCGCATCGCGGCGGCGATCGCGCTCGCATCTTTCGCGGCGATGACTCCGGCGCCAACTTCTTCTGCTTCCGGAAAATGACAGCCCGGCGACAAGACAAGCGCGGTGCGATTCGCCATCGCTTCGAGAATGGCCATCGACAATCCCTCGCCCTGCGACGGCAGACTGAAGACATCCGCGCGTTGCAGCAGATCGGCTTTCACCTCTCCGCCGATCACGCCCGGAAAGAGCACACGCTCCGTCCCGGCCCAGCGCGTCCGCGCATCGCATTCATCCGCGCCCGCCATGACCAGCCAGAGCTTCGGAAACTCGCGCTGCAGAATCGCGAATGCGCCGAGGAGCTCGTCGGCTCCTTTCCACGGATGGAGGCGCGCGAGGTAGAGGATCAGCTGCGCATCGCGGGGAATCCCGTGTCTCGACTCCACGCGTGCTGCGGCCGATGGATCGATTGGAGGAATGTCGATGCCGTTCGGAACGACCTCGCAAAGAGTGCCCGGCGATACTGCAGCGAATGCATCCCGTTCCGCGCCGGTCAACGCGATCAGTGCTGTTGCGCGACGCATCACCGGCTTCTCGAACAATCGAATGAAGACGTCTTTTTTCAATCGACGGCGGCCGAGGTGGGTGTCGAGGTAGTTGCCGCGCTGGTGATAGAAGAGCGGCTTGTGATGGCGCAATGCCGCGCGCGATGCGGCATACGTCGGATAGACGAACGGCATCTGCGTATCGACCACATCGTGCTGCGGAACGAGCCGGTCGAGTGCGGCGCGCAGCTCGGGCGCGTACATGTAGCCCATCGATCGCGACAGATACGGCACGAACGGCAGCCACTTGCGCAGCGGCTCTTCGCGGCGGAAGTACCAGACCGTCACGCCCTCGACGTCGACCGGCTGCGCGAGCGGCACATCGACGTCCTGATCGAGATTCGCGTTCGTCGTCACCACCGTGACCTCGTGTCCTTTGCGCACGAGGCGCTCGGCGGCGGCGGAAACGGAGAGGATCGGGCCACCGATGCGATACGCCGGTTTGTAGCCCGGCGTCGCGTAGAGAATCCGCATCGGCTTCAGATCGAGACCTTGTAGTCGCGGCGCCAGAGCTCGAACATCGTCAGCGCGAAGATGCGGTGCGCATTCGATAAGCCGCGCTCCTGGCCGGCGATGACGCCGTCGATGATGCGGCGATCGAACAGCGCCGGATCGGCCGAGCGGAGCACATCGCGCATGAACGCGCCCCAGTCGCCCTTGAACCACGTGTCGATCGGAATGGAGAAGCCCTGCTTGCGCTCGAGGTCGAGCTGCGGCGGGAGGAGCCGCTTCGCCAGTTTCTTGAGCAGCACCTTGCGCTGTCCGCGCGGCACGCGAAGGTGATCGGGGACGCGGCCGTAGGCGAACTCGATGATCTTCGGATCGAGCAGCGGCGCGCGCACCTCGAGGGACGTCAGCATGCTCGCGCGATCGACTTTCACCAGGATGTCGTCGACGAGATACGAACGGAAATCCATGCCCATCGCGCGCTGCACGGCGGAGTCGCCGTGCGCGAGGCGCGCTTTTTTCCGTTCGGCCGTGCCGTTGTTGGAGATGCCGAGCGGCGCGAGCAGCCGGGCGCGCGTGGCGGTGTCGAAGAAGACGTTCGCCTGCGCCAGACTCGTATCCATGTCGCGGCCGGTGCCGATCAGATAGTTGCGGCCGCGCAGTCCCGACGGAAGCGCGGTCGCTGCCTTGCTGACGGCGAGACGGAGCGGCGGCGGCACGAAGCGGCGCACGAGACTCTGGCGATGCACCCACTCGTAGTACGTGTAGCCGCCGAACAGCTCGTCGCCGCCGTCGCCGCCGAGGGCGACGGTCGCCTGTTTGCGAATGAGTCGCGAGACGAGATAGGTCGGCACCATCGACGAATCGGCCATCGGCTCGTCGTACTGATGCGCGAGCGCGGGCAGCAGATCGACCGTCGCCGCCTCGCCCGCCAGCTCGCTGTGCTGCGTCCCGAAATGATTCGCCACCAGCCGCGCGAACGGCGACTCGTCATGCGTGCCGTGACCGGGGAACGAGATGTTGAACGTGCGCACCGGCAGCGACGAGACTTCCGCCGCCACTGCGGTGACGAGACTCGAATCGACGCCGCCGCTCAGCATGATGCCGACCGGAACGTCCGCGATCAGCTGGTGCCGCACTGCATCGCGCAGCAGTTCGTGCAGCTCGTCGACGAGATCGTCGTCCGACGCCGTGACCTGCTTCGCATGCACCGGCTCCGGGAGCTGCCAGTACGGCCAGACATCGAGCTTGCCGGATTCGATGTCGTACGTTGCGGCGTGACCCTGCGGCAGCTTCGCCACGCCCTGCAACATGCAGCCGGCGTCGAAGACGTAGCCGTACGCCAGATATTGATTGAGCGCGGTGAGATCGACGCGGCGATCGAAGCCCGGGAAGGCCATGATCGCCTTGAGCTCCGAGGCGAAGATGAGGCGATCGCCGCCATGCGCGTAGAACAACGGCTTCTCGCCTGCGCGGTCGCGCGCGAGAAAAAGTTTTCGTGCGGATGCGTCGTACAGACCGAAGGCGAACTGACCGCGGAATCGCTTCACGCAATCGGTGCCCCAGCGGCGATACGCCTCGAGCATCACTTCGGTGTCGCTCTGACTGCGGAAGCGATGACCGGCCGCTTCGAGCTCGGCGCGAAGCTCGAGATAGTTGTAGATCTCGCCGTTGAAGGTGATCGTCAGCGTGCCGCTCGCGTCGTGCATCGGCTGATGCCCGCCCGGCGAGAGATCGATGATGGCCAGACGACGATGCCCGAATGCGACCGTGCCGTCGGGAGCGGTCCATGTGCCGCTGTCGTCGGGACCGCGATGCGTCATCGTGTCCGCCATCGAGCGCACGATGTCGCTGTCGAATCCTCCGATGCGTCCGGCGACGCCGCACATTCCGCACATGTTTGCCGTTTCTCCGCTTGATCCTAACTCACCAATCGTGTCAACGAATTGTCGAGCTGTTCGTCGATCAAATAGTCGTGTCTCCCCGAACCGTTGTCGTTGTTGCCTTATTTTCCGTCACGATCGCGGCTCGAGACGAGTCTTCCGCAAGCGCAATTCATCGAACCGCAGCGGTATCAGGTAGCGCTCGGCGACGTCGAGATCCTTCACTGACGCCGTCCTGCGCCGCCGCATTGCGGGCATGTCTCACCTTCGAGACGAGGAGCTCCGTCAATTTCACGAACGCCATGACCGGCAGAAATTCGTAGACGACGTTGTAGAGAAACCAGAACGTCGTCGCGCGGAACGTGTAATACGTCCAGATGGAGACGAACAGGTAAAGCAGGGTGAGCCAGAAGCCGGCTGCATGCTTCACATACCAGCGATGCAGCAGTCCCAGCAGCAGCCCGAGAATCAGGCCGCGCGCAATCAACTCGACGACGCCCAGCCCGAGCGCGGCCTCCGCCATGACGCCGAACATGAACACCGCCCCGGTCACGCCGATCTTGTCGACATACCACTGCGCCGGATCGATTTTCTGGAACGGGAGCAGCTGCCGCGGAATCAACAGGTACAGATCGACCGCATACAACTGCCACGGCACATCGCCCAGCACGTTCTGTTCTTTCTGCTTGTGAATGTCATATGCCGTCGTGAAGAGGGCCTGAAATTCGTTCGTGGCGGTCAGCACGTTCGGGATCGCCACATCGGGAGCGGCCTGCATTACTCGCACGACTCCTACGCCGAGAAATGCCACCAGCAGGATCAGACCGACCGCGAAGAACTGGCGGAACGTGACCGGCCGCACGAGCCGGTGATAGAGCATTCCCGCACTGAGCAGCAGCAGCACGACCGGGGCACGCGAGCCGAGCTTTACGACCAGACTGACCACTTCCGCGGCCAGCCAGAGCAGCAGCACGGCGCGATACCGCCAGCGGCGCCAGCTCATGAACAGCAGCGCCAGAATCGCCTGCTGGATGACGAGCTTCGCATCGAGAATGACGTGCGAAAACTGCAGGATCACGTACGGCACCTGCCGCGCGCTCTCCTTCACCTGCTGCAACTGCGTGTAACTGACGTCGAGGTCGTACTGATAGACGACACGCAACGCGACCGCGACCGCCTCGATGGCGATCAGCATCACGAGGATGATCACGATCGACGCGTTTGAGGGACGGCGCAACATTCTCGTGCGCAGCGGTCTGCGTCCGCGCGCCACGAGATAAACGGCGACGAAGCTGACGGTGTAAATGACGTAGTCCCATCCGAAACGGGCCAGCTCCGCACGATTGAAGTCGTATTGTTGAAGGCGGGAATCCGAGAACTCGGTCCATTGTCCGTGCATCAGCGCGAAGCCGATCATCGGAACCGTGCCGTAGACGGCGGTGGCCAGCATCCACATCGTGCCCGACTCGAACACGGGCGGCACACCGTCGCGAACCCAGAGTGTGGTCAGGAACCAGAGCGCGATGGCACAAAGCGCCAGCGCCGGCGCGATCAGCACGCGCTCTTCGGGCATCAGCAGCAGAATCACCAGCGCGGTAATGACGAACAGGACGTTCATCGCCGCGGCCTGGACGCGGCGGCGAGGCATGCCGGTCCGCACCGGCGATCTCATCGCGAGATGGAGTCCTTCGGAATCAGCATGTGCCGCCCCGCCGGACGACGTGCATCGAGCACCTTCCGGTATGCGTCTTCATAACGCGCCGCCACCATCTCCAATGAAAGGTTCTCCACCAGCTGGCGCGCCCTTCCCGCTTTTTGCGCTGCTTCATCGGGCGACGTCAGCACGCGCTCGAGCTGCCGGGCGACCGCCGCGGCATCGGTGACCGGGGCAAACCACGCCGCGTCGTCGCCGGCGACGTGGTGATGCGATGGAATGTCGGAGAGGACGACCGGCACGCGCGCGGCCATCGCTTCGAGCACTGCATTCGGATGGCCTTCAAACGTCGACACGGAGGCGACCGCACTGGCGCGTTTCAGCCACGATGCGACGTTGACGAATCCTGGGAAGTGCAGCCGCTCCGAAACGCCGAGCGCGGCGCCCTCCGCTTCGAGCGCGTCGCGCTGCGGACCGATGCCGCAGAACACGAGCTTCACCGCGGGCCGTTTTTTCTGCAGCGCGGCGAAGGCACGCACGAGCGTCAGCAGATTCTTTTCAGGAACCAGGCGGCCGATCGCGAGGATCACTTCATCGCCGCCCGCGATCGCGGCGCCGGCGAACGGCTCGTCCGGCCCGGGCGCGGGAAGCGAGACGAAGTTCGGAATGACTTCCAGCCGGTCGACGCCGTGGTCGCGCCAGTATTGAGCACCACCGGGCGAGTTGGCGATGATCAGCGATGCGCGGCGGCCGGCCACCACTCGCAGACCGGCGAGACGCATCGAGGGATACATCAGCGCCGAGCTGCGCTCGCTCAGAACCCACGGCACGCGAAGCAGCGTCGCGGAGACGCCGGCCGCGATGTCGGTGTACGTGAGCCAGGTCTGGACGAGGTCGGGGCGCAGCCGGCGAATGAGCGAGAACAGCCGGGTGACGATGCGCGGGTCGCGGCTCGTCCGCGGCCGGATCTCGTGCACGGTGCATTTCGGTGTGAGGGCGGCGAGATGGACGCCGCCAAAAACGGATGCCACGTGGACGTCATGGCCGCGGGCGGCGAGGGCGGGTGCGAGATCGCGCAACTGGCGTTCCGCGCCGCCGCCATCCATTGACCAGATGCAATGCAGAAGTCTCATGCGAATCGCCGGCATCAATCTACTGCACTGACGATCCAGCAACCTCCGAAACATTTCGAGTATTGCCTCTCCGGAATCGAAAAAATCTTTGGTGTACACTGCCTTACCTAATCCGGAAGGAACGGTGAGCTCGAACGAGCTGCCGGCCCGGCATTCCCGCCCGGGACCTGAAAAAAGTTGTGATCTACCGCACAGCACCCTTCCGGAAAGACGCTTATAATGGCCGCCATCCCCCAAACGGGAAGTTCCCAGTTCGACAAACTCGCGCGCCAGGGGCGACGCGACTACAGGAGGAGAATTCGATGAAGAAGATTCAAGTACTGGCTCTGGCGCTGACTCTGGGTGTGGCTTCGCTGGCCCATGCTCAGGCAACACGTACGTGGGTTTCGGGCGTCGGTGACGACGTCAACCCGTGCAGCCGCACCGCACCGTGCAAGACGTTCGCGGGTGCGATCAGCAAGACTGCAAACGGCGGCATCATCAACGCGATCGACTCGGCCGGCTTCGGCGCCGTGACGATTACGAAGTCGATTACCATCGACGCCACTCCGTTCATGGGCGGCGTGCTCGCGTCCGGCACGAATGGCGTCGTCATCAGCGCGACCGCGACCGACAAGGTCACGCTGCGCGGCCTCGACATCGAAGGCATCACCGGCGCTGTCGACGGCGTTCGCATCAACACCGCCGCCGTGGTCACCGTCGAGAACTGCGAGATCTTCGGCTATCAGCGCGGCATCGCCGACCTGGCAACCGTGACCAGCAAGCTCAACGTCATCAACTGCAACATCCGCAACAACAGCTCGCACGGCATCCTGGTCTTCCCGGCTGCAGCGAACGTCAACGCCAGCGTCGAGCTCACCCGCTCGCACAACAACGGTGGTAACGGCATCGAGATCGGCACGAACTGCAACGGCTTCATCAGCCGTTCGATCTTCGCCTTCAACACCGCCGGCGGCATCGTGGCCGACGCCTCGAACACGTTCATCTCCGTCGAGTCGTCGGAGTCGTCGAACAACCAGTTCGGTATCTTCTCCGGTCTGAACAGCGCGTCGAGCATCATCCTGTCGCGCTGCATCGTGACCAAGAACACCGCGCAGGGCATTGCGAAGGCTGGCGACGGCAGCGGCGCGCTCGGCAGCGTGACCGGTTTCCAGAACAACGTCATCACCGGCAACGCGGGCGACAACAGCGTCACCTCGAGCCTCGCGCAGCAATAAGCTCTTCCACACGAAGCAGACGGAACGGCGGACGGCAACGTCCGCCGTTTCTTTTTTGGTGCGGAACGTGGCTCGCCGGTTGCTATCCGCTGGCCAGAGACTTTCTTGCCATGACTCACCCCAATCGAGTTGTCCTCTCCGTTCTGCTCGCCATTTCGCTTCTCGTTTCCGCAGTCAGCCAGGCCGCTACGTTCGTCGTCCCTGACGATCGCGACCTCGTCCGCCGCGCCGACGCCATCGTCCTCGCCACACCGGTGATGTCGTACGGACAGTTCACGCGCGACGGCGGCATCGAGACAGTCACAAAAATGTCAGTCGAGGAGACGATCAAGGGCACTGCCCGGGTCGCCACACTCGATGTCGTCGAGCCCGGCGGCACGGTCGGCAACGTCGCTTCGTACATCGCCGGATCGCCGCGATTCGAGAACGGTCAGCGACTCCTGCTCTTCCTCAAACATACCGGCCCCGATCGCTGGTCCGTCGCCGACCTGGTCCTCGGCAAGTTCTCATTCAGCAAAGACGAGACGGGACGTCCGGTGCTCGCGCGCGATGCGAGCGAGATCACCGGATGGGATCCCGACCTGAACGTGCATCGCGAGCGCACGCGCGACGCGAATGCATTTCTGCAGTTCGTGCGGTCCGAAGCGGCGGCGAAACCGGCCACGGAGAATTACTTCCTCGAATCGACACCGCAGCCTGCAACGCGATCGGGACGCTTCACCGCCGTGACCAACGCGACGTTCACCGCGACGTCGTACACGATGACGATCAGCGGCAGTCAGGGCGCGCGCTGGAACGTGTTTCCGAACGGCGTGACCTGGTTCGCCGGCGCGTCGGGCGAGCCGGGAGCGCCGGGCAACGGCACCACCGCCGTGCAGACCGGCATCGCCGCGTGGGACAACGATCCCAACTCGAACGTCAACTACGTCTACGGCGGCACCGACAGCACGCACACGCAGGGCCTGCATGCAACCGACGGCGCGAACACGGTGCTCTTCGAGCGCGATCTGAGCTCGTGGGGCGTGACTCCGTTTCAATGCTCGGGCAACAGCTACTCCGGCACGCTCGGACTCGGCGGCGTGACCTCCGCGTCCGGCACGCACCCCCTCGGGGCCGAGACGTTCGTCACGACGAAGGAAGGCGACGTCGAGATGAACCGCGGCCTCGCCAACTGCACGCTCCTCTTCAACAACGGCGACTTCAACAGCGCCGTGGCGCACGAGCTCGGACATACGCTCGGCTTCCGGCACTCCGATCAGACGCGCGACTCCAACTCGGCCTGCGCGAACGACCCGTCGCTCGAATGCTCCAACCAGGCGATCATGCGGTCGTTCGTCGTGCAGGGCGTGAATGCGACCCTGCAGGCGTGGGATCAGCACGCGGTCGATGCGGTCTATCCGAACGGCGGCGGTTCAACCTGTACGCCGCCGTCGGTCACCACGCAGGCGGCGTCGCGGACCATCACCGCCGGCCAGTCGACGACGCTCTCCGTCGTTGCAGTGGGAACGGCGCCGCTGACGTATCAGTGGTATGTAGGCACGAGCGGCAACACGAATTCGCCGGTCAATGGCGCGATCGGATCGTCTCTCAGCGTGGCGCCCACCTCGACGACGAGCTACTGGGTGCGCATCAGCAATGGATGCGGCGTCGTCAACAGCGCCACGGTCACGGTGACGGTCACCGCGGGCGGCGGCGGCACCGGACCGGTGCGCGGCGACTTCAATGCCGACGGGATTCCGGACATCGTCTGGCGCAATTTCGCGACCGGGCAGAATCGAATCTGGCTGATGTCGTCGTCGGGCACGGTGCTGAGCTCCGTGGCGATCCTCTCCGCCACCGATCTCAATTTCTCCATCGCCGGAACGGGCGATTTCAACGGCGACGGGAAACAGGACATCGTGTGGCGCAACTACGCCACCGGCGACGATCTCGTCTGGATCATGAACGGCACGACGTACAGCTCGACGCTGACGCTGCCGAAGGTCGCCGACACCAACTGGCGCATTGAATCAGTGAATGATTTCAATGGCGACGGCAAGCCCGACCTGCTCTGGAGGCATTACGGCGCCGGCGTGAACGTGATCTGGTACATGAACGGCGCGACGCTCTCTTCATCGGTCGGCCTGACCTCGGCTCCCGATCTGTCGTGGCGCATGGTGGGCAGCGGCAATTTCAATGGCGACGGCGCGCAGGACATCCTCTGGCGCAACTCGTCGACCGGCCAGGTGCTCCTCTGGTACATGGGCGGCAGCAATTCCGCGACGCTGTTGTCGTCGGCGGTGGTGGGCCCGTCGCTGACGTCGAGCACGCAGATCGACGCGGTGTCGAGCTACAACGGCGACTCGATCGCCGACATCGTTCTGCGTAATTACGCGACCGGACAAGACGTGGCATGGATCATGTCGCCGTCGGGGACGATCTCGACGACACTCACGTTCCCGACGGAGTCGAATCTGAGCTGGCACATCGCCGCGCCACGCTGATTCTTCCACGGCCGCGGCATGGCAGCGGCCGGTAGTGGCAGCGGCGGCATGGCCGCCGCACTCCGCGCTAAGGTAAAGGAGTGCGGCGGCCATGCCGCCGCTGCTTTCTTCCGCGACGGCCATGCCGTCGCGCGGCAGCGCCATCACGATTTCGCGGCGTGAATCTCCATCAGGATGTCGCGAACGTTCTTCGTCAGCTTCCATGACGGGAAGTGACTCTGGAATTTCGCGACGTCGCTGATCCACCAGATGTGATCGCCGACGCGGTTCGTCTCGACGTACTCCGTGTTCATGCGGCGGCCGGTGATCTCTTCACACATGGCGATCGCTTCCAGCATCGAGCAGTTGCTGAAGCGCGCGCCGCCGATGTTGTACGCCTCGCCCACCCGCGGATTCTCGTAGAAATGCCAGAGCGCATTGACCAGATCGAAGCTGTGGATGTTGTCCCGGACCTGCTTGCCGCGATAGCCGTAAATGCGGTACTTCGTGCCGTCGATCGCGCACTGCATCAGCCACGCGAGAAATCCGTGCAGCTCCGCGCCGGAATGCGCGGGCCCGGTGAGACAGCCGCCGCGGAACACGCCGGTCTTCATCCCGAAATAACGGCCGTACTCCTGCACCATCACGTCGGCCGCCACTTTCGACGCGCCGAAGATCGAGTGCAGCGTGCTGTCGATGGACATCGTTTCGTCGATGCCGCGCGCGTAATACGGATGCTCCTCCGCAATTTCCCAGCGCGTTTCGCCCTCGATCAGCGGCAGCGAATTGGGACGGTCGCCGTACACCTTGTTCGTCGAGGTGAAGATGAACACCGCCTCGGGACAGTATTTGCGCGTGACCTCGAGCATGTTGAGCGTGCCGTTCGCATTGATGGTGAAATCGGTCAGCGGCTCGCGCGCCGCCCAGTCATGCGACGGCTGCGCCGCAGTGTGCAGCACGAGCGCGATGCCGGATGAATGCTCCGCGAATAATTTCGATAATGCGTCGAGATCGCGGATGTCGAAATTCTCATTATGAAAATTCGGGTAGGCCGCGGTGAGCCGCTCCACCATCCAGTGCGTCGACGCCCCTTCGCCGAAGAAATAGCGGCGCATGTCGTTGTCGATGCCGATGACGCGGAAACCGCGGTCGCAGAGAAAGCGGACCGACTCGGATCCGATGAGACCGGCCGCGCCGGTGACGATGGCTGTTTTCATGAGCTGACTCCGGAAGAGTATTTACGGGCGTTTCCAGCCGATGCGCTGCATGCCGCGCTCGATCAGCTCGCCCGCCTGATGCATGCGGTGTTTGAAGCGGTGGTCTTTCATGATGCGGCGGAAACCGCCGAGGGCGATGCGCCGCCGTTCTTCATCGTGGTCAAGATAGTAGCGGATCTTGTCGATCAGCTCGTCCGCGCTGCGATGGCGCTCGATCTCCGTTCCCACTTCGAAGAACTCGCCGAGATGATCGCCGCCGTCCGAGATCTGCATGACGCCGTTCGCCGGTAATTCGAACAGCCGGTAACTGCCGACGGTGTAATCGCCGCGATTGTGGACATTGAATCCGATCTTCGCGCGCTGGTAATAGTCGATGTACTCCCGCCCCGGCTTGATCGGACCGCGCGCCATTCCCGGCCAGCCGTACTTCGCATTCATGTACAGGTTGTATTTCCAGTTGAAGCCGATCATGACCAGCTTTTTGCCGAGGGCCTTCATGATCTTCGACATCAGCGGCAGTTTGTTGCGATACGGAAAGCCGATGAAGATGACGTCGATGTCGCGCTCGCCGGCCAGGATCGTCTCGTCTGTTTTCGTCGTGTCGAATGCAGCGTCGAATACGGCGAACGGCCAGAAGTCGATATTGTCCTTGCCCACATAACGGAGCTTTTCGGCCATGCCCATGTCCCGGCTGTACGCGGGACTGTGGTACAGGACGTGGTCATACGCATGGGCGTATGCGAAATCGCGGTCGTATGCGCTGAGCGGGCCGTCCGACGTGCGCATGACCTTGTACAGCGGCAGCGTGCGCAGAAAGTCGGGATGAAACGGCAGCATGTTGTCGACGATCACCGCATCGGGCCGTTCGCGCTCCACGAGAGCGCGAAATTCGTCGTACATCTGCATCAATCCCGGATGGCGGTCGTAATAGAGGTTGTCGAGCAATTGAGCGCGCGTGTAGCTCATCGGCTCGACATACTTGAAGTCATTGAAGGGAATGAACTGATGGCGCTCCGTCGACGCTCCCGCGATCTCCTTCGTCCAGAACTGCTCCTCGGTTCCCTTCTTATTGAATGCGTAAGCGATTTTCATCGAGCTGCTTTCTCCCCCGGTTCGCGGTACTTCACAATGCGCGCAGGAATACCGACGACGATTGCGCGCGGCGGTACGTCCTTCGTCACCAGTGCCTGCGCACCGATCACCGCACCGTCGCCGATCGTCACTCCCGGCAGCACGGTCGCGCCGACTCCGAACCAAACGTCGTTGCCGATGACCACCGGCCGCGTGAGCGTTTCGCGGTTCATCGGCGTGTTTTCGTAATCGTGTGTCGCGGTCGAGACCGTCACCCGCAACGCGAACATGCAGTCGTTACCGATCGTGATCCGGTCGTGTGCGTCGAGGACGACGAATGCGGAGAACGTGCAGCGATCGCCCATCGACACGTTGCGCGGATTGCGGATGAGCATGTCGCTCTCGAAATCGCAATTGCGTCCGCAGCGTCCGAGGAGCAGCGTATAGCGAAGCTGCGCGAGGAGCTTGCGCGGACGGCGGAGATACATCGCGATGCGGAGCAGCGCGCGCGAGAAACGCTGCAGACGCGGATAGGCGTCGAGGCGTCCCGCGCTCATCGCGCCGTCACCCGCAGCGTCTGATTCATACGGCTCACCCGCGCAAAGAGAAAACGCCGGACGATCGGCGCACTGAGCGCCGTCGCGGCCAGCACGAGCAGGCCCGCGGCCGCCACCTGCGCCAGGTGCAGCAGCATCGGTCCGTCGCGCGGAATCACCATTCGCGCCAGCGCCGCAACAGCCACGGCGGCAGCGGTCGGAATGATGGTGTCGGTGATCGCCCAATCGGCGAACGCACCGCGCAGCAGACGGCGGTGCGTGATCGGAACGGTCACCACGAGATACGCGACATTCACCGCCGCCCAGCCGCACGCGGCGCCGATCGCGCCGTAGTGAAAGATCGCCAGGAGCAGCACCGGCAACATCGCCGCGAGCAGAATCAGTTTCGTTTTCAGCGACAGCGAGACCCATCCGTACGCGAGGCGGAGGTAATGCGACACGTCGGCGAGGCCGATGGCGACGATGCCGATCGATGCAAACGCCGCGATCGGCGCGGCATTCGACGCGACCACCGGATCGTGCGTCCAGATGAGGATTGCGTCATACGAGAAAAACGCCAGGACGATTCCGAGCGGAACGAGCAGCGCGGTCATCGATTGCGCGGCGCCGTGATAGAGCGTCCGCAATTCCGCGTCTTCGTTCAGCACGGCGAGCTGCGAAAGCCGCGGAAAGACCGCATTGCTGATCGGACTGACCACCGACCAGAGCACGCCCGCCACGCTCTGCGCGAGCATGTAGTAGCCGAAGACGGTGAGCGTGAGCATGCGGCTCAGCAGCACTTTGTCGATCTGATAAAAAATCGCCGTCGACAATGCGATGCCGAACGTGCCGGCCGCGTACTTCCAGAGCACCGACACGATCGATCGCCGGAACGTCGCCCGCTCCTCGGCGCGCGGCATGCTCCGCCACAACACGGTGCGCATCACCACCATCGCCGCCACCCACGTCAGCGCCTGCGTCAGCATGAACGCCTGGATCGTGCGCGAGAAGAGCCAGAGCACGAGGACGGTGCCTCCCGCGCGCACTGTTCCGCTGACGGCGAGAATCATGTTGGCGAAGACCTGACGCTGCAGCGCCATCAGCGCCACTTCGTACAGGACGTACAGGTATTGCATCGCCATCATCAGTCCGATGATGCGGATGGACGTGGTGACGGCCTGATTCGAAAGATGCTGCGGATGAACCCAGCGCGTGGCGATGAGCGGCGCGAGCAGCGACACCGCGGAGCCGCCCGCAAATGCGATCGCCGCGTAGATCAGCTCCAGCGTGCGCACGGTGTCGCGCTGCTCGCGCGCGGAGCCCGGAATTGCGGAGAGCCGCGCCAGCTCGCGCAGCATCGCGGCGCCGAATCCGACGTCGAGCAGGATCAGGATCGCCTGCAGCGTCGCGGCGAATCCGACGAGTCCATACGCCTCCACTCCGAGGAAGTGCAGATAGACCGGCACGAATGCGATCGACAGGACGTTCGACCAGATCCGGCCCGCGAAGTTCGCCATCGCGTTGCGCTTGATGACGGTCACGCGGTGCGGTTCTCCGCGTACCACGAGATGGTTTTTTCGAGGCCTTCGGCGAACGGCGTCTGCGCGCGGAATCCGAACTCGCGCTCCGCACGCGATATGTCGAGCAGGCGCCGCGGCTGACCGTTCGGCTTGCTCGTGTCCCAGACGATCTCGCCCTCGAATCCCGTCCGAGTGCGGATCAGATCCGCCAGATCGCGAATGGAGATCTCTTCGCCGCGGCCGAGGTTCACCGGATCGGATTTGTCGTAATGCCCGGCGGCGAGGACGATTCCTTCCGCGGCATCTTCGACGTAGAGAAACTCGCGCGTCGGCGAGCCGTCGCCCCACAACACGACTTCCCGATCGCCGCGCTCTTTTGCCCCGGCGAATTTGCGGATCATCGCCGGAATGACGTGACTGGTCTGCAGATCGAAGTTGTCGCGCGGTCCGTACAGATTGACCGGCAGGAGAAAAATGCCGTTGAAACCGTACTCCTCGCGATAGCCCTGCAACTGCACGAGCAGCGCTTTCTTCGCCACGCCGTACGGCGCGTTCGTCTCCTCCGGATATCCGTTCCAGAGGTCGTCCTCCCGAAACGGAACGGGCGCGAACTTCGGATACGCGCAGATGGTTCCGAGCTGCACGAATTTTTCGACGCCGGCGAGCCGCGCTTCCTCGATGAGCTGAATGCCCATGATCGCGTTCTCGTAGAAGAAGCGGCCGGGATGCATTCGATTCGCACCGATGCCGCCCACGACCGCGGCCGCGTGAATGATGAGGTTCGGACGCTTCGCCGCGAGATACGCGCGGATCGCATGCGCGTCGCGCAGGTCGAGCTCGGACGCGCGCGGCGTCAGGATCGCCGCAGGATGCTCGCGCACCAGGCGGTCGCGGATGAATCCGCCGAGGAATCCGTTGCCGCCGGTCAGCAGGACCGTCCTGCTCGTCCAGAAGTCGCTCATCGTGCTCGCAGGACGAAGTTGTAGCTGATGGGCCAGTCGTGATTGCGATACGAGCGCAGGATCTCGAATCGCTGCGCCAGCCGCCGCTCGACGTCTTTCACGCGGAAGCCGCGCATCCCGATCTCCCAGAAATGCTGGCCGCTGCAATAGCGCGGCGTCACGCCGTCCGGCTTCTGAAACCAGTTGCGCACATCGAAGTGCAGCGAGAGATCGATCGCCTTCAACGCGGGAATCAATCGCAACTGCACGTGCCGTCCCGCGACCGGCAGATAGACGACGGCGAATTTCGCGACGCGCGCCAGCTCGCCGAGCGCGATGTCGAGATACGGAATGGCGAGGTGCTCGAGCACGTGCGAGGCGATCACCACGTCGAACGCCTTATCGCCGAACATGGTCATCGAATGCACGCTGCCGATGTGATCGGGCTCGAACGTCGCGTCGATGTCGAACGTCGTGACGTCATATCCGAGCCACTTGAAGACCGCCGTATCGAGACCCTGTCCCGGTCCGATGACCAGGATGCGCTTCCCATCGCCGCATGAAACGACATCGCGATATTGGTAGTACGAGTTGACGAAGTTGGAGAGGTTGATCTGCTTCCGCCACTCCTCGCGATCGAGCGGCATCACGGCCGGCGCGGGAACGTGCTCGCTCATCGCGCATTCCTCAGATGGGCTTCGTCGGCCGCCAGGCGGAGGTCGGATTCAGTCATCAATTCGACGAGCTTCTGGAAGTCTGTCTTCGGACTCCAGCCGAGAAGCTCGCGCGCTTTGCCCGCATCACCGAGGAGCAGATCGACTTCCGTCGGACGGAGATAGCGCGGGTCGATGCAGACGCGGACCGCGCCGTCTGCGCGATCGACACCCTGCTCGTGTTGTCCGTCGCCGCGCCAGTCGAGCTCGATGCCGGCCGCGGCGAACGCACGCGTACAGAAATCGCGGACGGTGTGCGTCTCGCCGGTGGCGATGACGAAATCCTGCGCCTCGGAGTGCTGCAGCATCAGCCACATCGCTTCGACGTAGTCCTTCGCGTAGCCCCAGTCGCGTTTCGCGTCGAGGTTGCCGAGGTAGAGCGTGTCCTGCAATCCGTATTTGATGCGTCCCACCGCGCGCGTGATCTTGCGCGACACG
Source organism: Thermoanaerobaculia bacterium (assembly GCA_035255945.1). Lineage (GTDB taxonomy): Bacteria > Acidobacteriota > Thermoanaerobaculia > Gp7-AA8 > Gp7-AA8 > JAJPHC01. Next base: position 3,636 of record DATEZA010000064.1, on the reverse strand, counting down.
AATGTCTCTCCGCGCCGCGGCGACTCGTGGTTGAACAGGATTCCGTTGACCGCGAAGAGGTCGTACGCTTCGCGGTAGTTCACCGTCATCCAGTACGCGTAGACCTTCGCCACGCCGTACGGACTGCGTGGATAGAACGGCGTGCGCTCGTTCTGCGGCGTCTCGCGCACGAGTCCGAACATCTCGCTCGACGATGCCTGGTAGATGCGCGGCCGGATCTGCATCTCGCGAATCGCTTCGAGCAGTCGCGTCGCACCGAGGCCGGTGATCTCGCCGGTGTAATCGGGCGTATCGAACGAGACCTTGACGTGACTCTGCGCGCCGAGGTTGTAGATCTCGTCCGGATCGACGACCCGCAGGATGCGATTCAGCGACGATGCATCGTTCAGATCGCCGTAATGCAGCACGAGCTGGCGATCCTCTTCGTGCGGATCCTGATAGATCGATTCGAGACGCGCCGTGTTGAACGACGACGACCGGCGGATCAGGCCGTGCACTTCGTAGCCCTTCTCGATCAACAGCTCGGCGAGATACGAGCCATCCTGGCCGGTGATTCCCGTGATCAAAGCACGGTTCGGTGCGCGCTTTCTGCTCATACCTTGTAGAACTCGCGATACCAGTCGATGAAGCGGCGCACGCCTTCGCGGACCGTCGTCGCCGGCCGGAACCCGACCGTTTTTTCCAGCTCGCTCACGTCGGCCATCGTCGACGGCACGTCGCCCGGCTGCATCGGCAGCAGATCGAGCTGCGCCTTCCTGCCGAGACACTCCTCGATCACGCCGATGTACTCGAGCAGCTGCACCGGATTGTTGTTGCCGATGTTGAACACGCGCCACGGCGCGTAGCTGCGCGCCGGATCGGGATCGTCGCCGGTCCACGACGGATCGGCCGCGGCGGGGTGATCGAGCACGCGGATGATGCCTTCGACGATGTCGTCGATGAACGTGAAGTCGCGGATCATCCGTCCTTCATTGAAGACGGGAATCGGTTCGCCCGCGAGGATGCCGCGCGTGAACCTGAACAGCGCCATGTCGGGACGGCCCCACGGTCCGTAAACCGTGAAGAAGCGGAGGCCGGTCGCCGGCACGCCGAAGAGGCTCGAGTACGTGTGCGCCATCAGCTCGTTTGCCTTTTTCGTCGCGGCGTAGAGCGAGACGGGATGGTCGACGTTGTCGTGCTCGGAGAACGGTTGCCGCGTATTCGCGCCGTAGACGGAGCTCGATGATGCGAACACGAGATGCTCGACCTGCTGATGACGGCAGCCCTCGAGGATGGTGAGGAATCCGTCGATGTTGCTGCGCGTGTACGCGAACGGATTGGTCAGCGAGTAACGGACGCCGGCCTGCGCCGCGAGATGCACGACGCGCTGCGGACGATGCTCCGCGAACAGCTTCTCCATCGCGTCGCGATCGCCGATGTCGGCGCGCACGAGGCGGAAACATTCGAACGGCTCGAGCAGCCCTAGCCGCGCTTCCTTGAGCGCGCGATCGTAGTAGTCGTTGACGTTGTCGATGCCGATGACATCCTCGCCGCGCTCGAGCAGCCGCCGCGCGACGTGATAGCCGATGAAGCCGGCTGCGCCGGTTACAAAAATCATCCGTTCACCTTGTCCGACTGCCGCCGCGCATCAAAGGACCGTACCTCGGCGGACAGACGTTCGATCTCCACTTTCAGGTCGTCGTACTCGGCCATCTTCCGCTTCAGAAACGCGTACGTGACGTTGACCTTCTCCTCGATCCCTTTCGGTGTGAGGACGTAGACATACGCGCCCTTGTTCGGACTCCTGCGGAAGTTCCGCATCTTCACCAGGCCGCGGCGGACGAGCGCGTTGAGGCAGTAATGCGCCTTGCCGAGACTGACGGCGAGGGCATCCGCGAGCTCGCGCTGCGTCGTCTCCGGATGCTCGGCCAGATAGGTGAGCAGCCGGTAGCGGACTTCATCGCTGAGGGTATGGCCGGGCAGGTTGTTCAACGGTTGAACAGCATATCATTCCGTGCTGCTGTTATTCTTCCCCGAATTCGCATCACGAAGTGGAGGAGCCATCGATGGATTCGCGCGCAACAATCGATCACACGGCCGAGACGGCCGATCAGCCCGTCTCGATCGCGCACCTGATGCACACGTTGCGTCGCTACATGCCGGTCATCGTCCTGACCCTCCTCTCGGTGGCCATCATCTACATCCTCGGCGTGGTCGCGTACATGGTCGCCAAACCGTCGCAGACCGCCACGATGCTCCGCTTCCGCCTGAACTTCACCGGCGCCGATAAGGGCATCTATCCGAACGGCGCGGCCTTCAATGCGTCGACGATGATCTCCACGCCGGTGCTGCGGAAGGTCTACCAGGCCAATGAGCTGGGCCGCTTTCAGCCATTCGACCGTTTCGCGCAGTCGATCATCGTGCTCGAGTCGAACACCGCGCTGGAGCGGCTGAACGCCGACTATCAGGCCCGCCTGGCCGATCCGAAGCTCACCCCCGTCGACCGCGACCGCATCTTTCGCGAGTTCGACGCGAAGCGCGAAAGCCTCGGCAAAAACGAATTCGCGCTCACGTACGCGCGCGTTCAGGGCTCGGTGCCCGAGAACCTCGTGCGCAAGGTCCTCTCCGACATCCTCGTGACCTGGGCCAACGACGCGGAAAAAACACAGCGGCTCTTCGACTATCCGCTGGCCATCCTCTCGCCCGACATCCTGACCGTGACATCGGCCGACAAGAACGATCCGATGATCTCGCTGCTCGTGCTGCGCCTGAACATCTCGCGCCTGCTGAAAAACGTGGTGGAGATGGAGCATGTCCCCGGCGCGACGCTGATCCGCACACCGTCGAAAAAAATGTCGCTGATCGAGCTTCGCATGCGGCTCGATGACACGCTCCGCTTCCGCGTCGAGCCGCTTCTCGCCGAAATCCGCAACGGCGGTCTGATCCGAAATCCGGCGGTGATGGTCCAGTTCCTCGAGAATCAGCTGACGTACGACGAGCTGCGGCTGAAAGAGCTGCAGCAGCGCGGCGAAGCAATCCGCACCGCGCTCACCGTCTACACGAACAGCGGACCGAATGCCGTCGAGCAGGGCACGATGGTCACGCAGGGCACACAGCCGAAATCAGCGGAGACGGTCACGCCGATGGTGAACGATTCGTTCCTCGACCGCCTCGTCGCCATGTCGAATCAGGCGGACGAGATCAAATACCGCCAGAAGATCGCCGACGATTATCAGAGGGCGACGCTGGACGTGATTCCCACACAGCAGGCGGTGGAGTACGACAAGGAGATGCTCGACCTGATGCGCCACGCGCCGGCAGCGAGTCAGCAGCTGCCGGCCGCGCAGGTAACTGCGGACGTCGAACAGATCCGTGAAGAGAGCCGCGGCCTGGCCGCGCAGCTGAGCGAGATCGATCAGATCCTTTCGCGCACGATCAATCCGTCATCGCAGATCTACTCGGTGACCGAAGCGCCGACGACGACCATCCAGCGCAGCGGCGACATCCGCCGCAGCTTCCTCGGGCTGGTGCTCGCCCTCCTCGTCACCCTGCCTATCACCGTGATCGCGTGCCTGCTGCACAACCGTGTGCGCGAAGAGGACGAGGCGGAAGAAGAGCTGCTCGAAGCGACGACGTAGGGCCCTGTCCGTGTGGCTC
>DATEZA010000063.1:0-4144 GCA_035255945.1 Thermoanaerobaculia bacterium | reverse complement strand
CCGCCCGCCGGAGGCGCTCCCCGTCGTCGCCCATCAATCGCTCGCGCCAGCACCACGCTTCGGCGGCTTCGCGGAGTTCATCCAGGCGCTCCACCAGAAGTCGCGCAGGAGCGACGCACCAGCGGCGAGGCGATCGGTCGCGAACGCTTTCCCCTCGGGCGACACCGGTTTGCGGAACAGATCGAAGTCACCGGCCTTATCGAGTTGATAGAGCTTCTCGACGACGGAGTTCGATGTCTTGATGAAGTCGAGCGCGGTGGCGAAGTAGTCGGTGCGCAGTTGTGGCGGGGTGAGCTTCGGCGTCACGTCAGACGTCACGATGTTCTGCGTCACGAAGTTCAGCTCGAATCGGTCGTGAATCGCGCAGTCGTTCGCGTAGCCGTTCGGATTCGGCTCGATCCAGCCGTTGTAATTGATCGTCGTGTGTTGGGGATTCGAGGAATCGGCCACGAAGTGCCCGAGGATGCCGGCGATCGCGACGATCTCGTGCTCGACGTATTTGCGCTCGAACGAATTCGGCGCCGTCGTGCGCCAGATGCGGAACTCCGTCGTCAGCCTGTCGGCCAGCTCGGCGATTCGCCACGGGAGAAAGCCCGGCGTCGAGTTGGAGATCGCGTGACGGCGCAGCGTCCCCGACTTGTAGAGCAGATCGATGAAGCGATAGCGATCGCTCGGCAGTTTGAGGTCTTGGACGTATTCGAAATCGAGGAAGTGATCGGGGGGATTCATCGCATCGAGCGACTCGCCCGTTGCGCGCCAGCGATCGGGCTCCGGCCCGAGGTACGTCAGCTCGCCGGCGGCCTCGAGGAAAAATGGAGGCATGTCGTTCGGCAGGCCGATGGCCGCGGCTTCATTAGAAATCAGATGGCCTTTTTGGCCCCAGGCGAGAAGAGACGGCGCGACGAGGAGGGAAAGCAGTACGGGGAGAAATCGCTTCATTCGTCTTTTTTGATCTGCTCCGCGAGGTAGTTCTGCAGGCCGACCTGATCGATCAGCGAGAGCTGTGCTTCGATCCAGTCGATGTGCTCCTCTTCGTCTTCGAGGATCTCTTCGAGGAGGTGGCGCGAGTTGTTGTCGCCCGCTTCGTTGCAGACCGTGATGCCGTTGTTCAGGCGCTCGACGGCTTCCAGCTCCAGGCCGAGATCGAGGCGAAGCTGTTCGGCGACCGTCTCGCCGACGTTCACTTTGCCGAGCCGCTGCATGTTCGGGATGCCTTCGAGGAACAGGATCCGCTCGATCAGCTCCTCGGCGTGCTTCATCTCCTCGATCGATTCCTTGCGGATGGCGTGATGAAGCCGCTGGTAGCCCCAGTTCTCGCACATTTCGCCATGCACGAAGTACTGGTTGATGGAGGTCAGCTCGGCGGTGAGGACATCGTTGAGGACCTCGATGATCTTCTTGTCGCCCTTCATGGCGGCGAGAGTATCACGCGGTCGCGAGCACGCGATTCTTGCAGCAGGCGGCGCATGGATCGACGCGGCCGGCGTCGACTGCGTCATCGATCATCCGCTCGAGGACGCCTTCGCATCCGCGGCATTGGCCGCCGATTCCGCACTGTTCGAGCTGCGCGAGACAGGAGGCGCCGTTGTCGATGGCACTGCGGATGTCGCGGTCGGATTTTCCGTAGCAGAGGCAGACGATCATGATGTTCCGGTTATCCTAGTTGAGACTGAGTCTCATTAGCAACAGGATGAGGCCGGGGAGCATTTCTGGGTATGACGGATGTCACATGACGTAGTGAGATAGAGGGGAGACGGAGAGATAGAGAGACAGAGGGGAGACGGGGGAGGCGGGAGGGAAGTGGTCGGGGCAAGAGGATTTGAACCTCCGACCTCACGGTCCCGAACCGTGCGCTCTAACCAGGCTGAGCTATGCCCCGAGATACGGCGAGAAGGGACGCGAATTCTAGGAGATTCGCGCCGCCCGGTCAAACGGGCACCCTCCGGCATTCATTCCGTCAGAAGCGGTACGCCGCGCCGAAGCTGGCGATCAGCGGCTTCACCTGCAGCCGCACCGACGAGCGCGTCCCGGTGAACCGCGTTCGGCCGCGCGTCTCGACCGGCGTGTAGCGCACGTCGCCGAACGCATCCCACTTATTCGAGATGTGGAGGCGCAGCCCGCCGTCGAGCAGCAGATCGGTCGGATCGCTGAATTCGATTCCGTGCGCGCCGCCGCTCCCGAGCCCCTTGTTCACATCTTTGAGGATGAGGTGCGCGGCGCCGGCGCCGATGTACGGCTGCACCGTCCCGTGCTCGACCGGATGCCACTGCAGCACCGCCATCACCGGATAGATCTGCGCATGGCCGAGGTCGATGTTGGCGACGAAGTCGGACCCGATGGTCGTGAGGTGCAGACCGGAGCGGAACGCCGACGCTTTCGCCTCGATCGACAACCGATCGTTGAGCCAGACGTTCAACCCAGCGCCTGCGCCCCAGCCGGTCGAGAACCGAGGCAGGAACTGCTCGGTCCCCTGTACGGCGGTGGTCGTGCCGGTTCGCCGGACACCTTCCGCATCGAGCAGCAGATCGACGCCGCGTTGCGCGAAAATCGGCGTCGCACTCACCATCACCAAGAGCAGCAAAACAACCCGCTTCATGCGGACGCAGCAACGCAAGAAACAGTCCCGTGAACGCGGAACAGCGCCCGCAACCAAGGCGTTGCAGACCGGGAAGGAGGGTGTTCATGCCTCGCATCGCAGCAATCCTCTCGTTGCTGATGGCGCTTCCGCTCATCGCCCAGCAACCCGCAACACCGCAGTTCGGAGAAAAGGTCGACGTGAATGTCGTGCTCGTCGACGCCGTCGTCACCGACGCCACCGGCCACCAGATCCTCGGCCTCGACAAAGACGACTTCCTCGTCACCGAGAACGGTGAGCCGCAGAAGGTCGACTCGCTCGATTACTTCACGAACCGCCGCCTCCTCAACGCGCAGGAGGGAAGCGCCCCGTTCAAGGCGGAGCGCGTGCGCGAAGACCGCTACTTCATCTTCTTCTTCGACAAGCCGGAGCAGGGCGCGATGTGGGATCGCCTCCGCCTCGCCCGTCAGGCGTCACTGCATTTCGTCGACGAAGAGATGCAGCCGAGCGATCACGTGGCGGTCGTCTCGCACGACATGCGCCTGAAGATCTTCAGCGACTTCACGAACGACCGGCAACAGCTGCACAAAGCGCTCGACGACGTCATGCTCTTCGGCCTCGGCCTGAAGAAGCCCGCCGACGCGCCCGCCGGCTCGATCTTCAGCACCATCAACGCGAAGGCGATGGTCAACAAGACCGGCACCGTGTACGAAGGCTTGAACGTGCTCGCCGATGCGCTGCGTCCGATCAAGGCGCGCAAGAACATCATCCTTTTCTCGCCCGGCATCGCCGGACCGGATGAGGACTACCGCGACGGGATCATCTTCAATCGCAGCCGCTACTACGACCCGATGATCCACGCGCTCAACGCGGCGAACGTGACGGTGTATCCGCTCAACCTGCACGAGAACGCGCCGCCGATTCCGCTCTATCACCAGGCGCTCGAGTCGATCGCCACCGACACGAACGGCGAGTACTACCGCTTCAACGTCAGCTTCACGCCGCAGGTGAAGAAGGTCGATCAGTCGAACAGCGGCTACTACCTGCTCAGCTATCGCTCGAACCATGCGGAAGGAACGAAGGGCTATCAGAAGGTGCGGGTCGCGCTGAAGAACCCGGAGTTCAAGGTGAAGGCGCGCGAAGGCTACAGCTACGGCGAATAGAAACGAACGCGCTCGCCCGGCGCCAGCTGGGCGAGCTTCCACAACTCGGTCGACAAGACGGTCATCGGCTGCAGATACCCGCCGGTGACCGGATGATCCGGCCCCATCGCGACGAGCGAGCCTTCCGGATGCAGTTGCACGGACCCGAACTGCATCCCGCATGACGGAAGGTCGCGCGGTGCCTCGATCCCGATCGGCGTCAACGGCCTCAACCGGATCCCGACCCGATCGATCTGCGCCGTGACTTCGCATTCGATCTCCCGGATCGACGGCTCATGCGGCCCCCCCGCAACCGCAATCTCCCTCCCGTCCCCCTCTCCCCGCGCGCGGGGAGAGGGGCCAGGGGTGAGGGGCAACCGGCCAGCAGCCGCCCGCAATTGCATCCCCCGCGTAACCCGCACCGCCT
>DATEZA010000062.1:0-3794 GCA_035255945.1 Thermoanaerobaculia bacterium | reverse complement strand
AGAAGCTGCTGCTGCCATCCAGTGGATTGACGGTGCGCATCTCGTCACTCTATTGGCAACAGACCGATCCGCGCGACACCCGCGCCGGCATCGGCGTCGAAATCGATGCGTCACCGCTGTCGTCACATCCAGACGCCGCGTACGAACGCGTCGCGGAGATCGTGCGGCGCTCGCGCAAGTCCGGCACGCTCGACGGCAAGTGGAAGGGAACGATGATTATCGACTGGGAACGAGTGCCGGTGGAAGTCGTCGATCGACGGCTGCGCATCGCGGATCTGAACATCGAGACGGAGCTCGCGCGATCGCCGCACGTCATCACAGCAGTGAATGCGACGAAGATCGACATTCGCGTTCATGATGGCGTCGCGTTCGGGACGGTGACTACCGCGGAAGGATTGGCGTTTCCGATGATTCTGACGAGGCCGTAATTTTTCAGCCGGCGCGAGCCTCACCAGCACAGACAAGAGTGTCTGTGCCACATTCACCCTGCCGGACTTGGCTGACGGTTGTTGCAAGGCAGGATCGGTGTGGCACAGACACTCTTGTCTGTGCTGCGGCAACGTGCAGCGGCTGAGCCTTACGCCGCGCGCGTGACCGGCAGCTTGAGCACCATGCTCGTGCCGATGCCTTCCACCGAGGCCACTGTCACTTCGCCGCCGTGGGCTTCCACTACCTGCTTCACGATGTAGAGGCCGAGGCCTGTGCCGCCGCCGCCGCGAAGGGACTTGTTGCCTGACTGCTTGTACTTGTCCCAGATCTGCTGAAGCTCGGTCGCCTTGATGCCCATGCCGCTGTCGGTCACCGTGATCACGATCGCCTCGGGGAGGTCGCCGTTCCGAATGATCTGTGCGCCGACGGAGATCAGCCCCTTTTTTGGCGTGAACTTCAGCGAATTGGAGATGAGGTTGATGACCGCCTGCGTCAGTTTCTCCACGCTGCCGATGATCTGCGGGACATCGCGGCCGTGCGCAGAGAGGAGGAAAACCTCGTCGCGCGAGGCAACACTCTGCAGACTGCGCACTGCGCGCTTGAGCAGACCGGCGATTCGCACCGGCTCCTGCTCGACAGCGAAACTGCCCGACTGGATCTTGGAAAAATCCATGATCTCGTTGATCAGGCTCATCATCCGTTCGGATTCGCGCTGGGCTTCAGTCAATAAATCCAGTTGAAGCGCGTTCATCTTCGACGTTTCCTGCGTGAGGACGAACTCGAGTGTTCCCTGGATTCCGGAGAGCGGTCCGCGAAGATCGTGGACGATCTGCGCCGTGAAATCGGATTTCGCCTGCTCCGCCTCGCGCTGCAGCGTCACGTCCTCGAACCAGAGCGCGACCGCCGGCGTGGCGTAGTCGTCGGCCTGCATGATCTTGTCGACGCGATACGTGCGTCCTTCGATGTCGACGTCCAGCGAGCGGTGGGCGTCGTCGTCGAGAAAGAAGCCCTGCAGCCAGCCGCGCTCGCCCGCGACCGTACGCGCCGCCGGCACCAGCCAGTCCTTCGCCTGACTGCCGAAGGTGGTTTCGAAGGCGTCGTTGCACCATTCCACGCCGCCGTGTTCGTTGACGATCGCGATCGGCGTCTTCAGACGTTTGGCGATGACGTACTTGTCGTTCGTGCTCATTGGGGCACCGTGATGGCGCGTTCGAACTGCAGCTTGGCGAGCGTAAACAGTGTCGTGAATGTGTCGAACGGACTGAGGATCAGCAGTTTCTGCAGATCGAGCCGACCGTCGATGAGCGACATCAGGTACCCCTCCTGCGCCGTGAGGTTGAAGCGGTCGAAGTTCGAGAGGAACTCGGCGGTCAGTTTCGGCACGGAGTGCATTCCTTTCGGATGGCCGATGAAATCGCGGACGATCGTGTTGCGCAGAATTTCCGTGTAGCCGCGCAGCGAGAGATCGTCGGGATACGCACCGCGCGCTTCGTTCAGTTTGAGATACGTGTGCCATGCGCCGTGCTGGGCGATCGAGTCTGCGACGAGACGGCTCCAGTCGGCAGACGCCGGAGCAGTGGTTGCGGGGGCGGAAGACATTCGTTGCATTCTATCTGCCTCCATCCGCAGACAAGAGTGTCCGTCCCGTGACCATCTGCGGATAAACTCTTAGAGTGTCCGCGCGCCGGAAATCCCGCTTCATCATCATCGGCATCGCCGTCATCCTCGGCATTCCGGGCGGCTTCGTGCTCGCGCACGCCATTCGCGTCCCGCTGGTGAAATCGCTGGAGAACTATCAGCCGGCCATCATCACGCGCATCTACGACCGGAACGGAATCGGGTTCGCCGAGTACTCGATTCAGAAGCGGATCGTCGTCGCGAAGCGGGACATGGCGCCGGCGCTGGTGCAGGCGGTCGTGGCGACGGAAGATGCCGATTTCTATCACCACGGCGGGATCAATCCGAAGGCGATCTTCCGCGCGGCGTTGAAAGACATCATCGCGCGAAAGAAAGTCGAAGGCGCGTCGACGCTGACGCAGCAACTCGCGAAGCAGGTCTTCCTCACTCCCGCGAAAGATTTCCGGCGCAAGATCAACGAGGCGTTCCTCGCCGTCGACATCGAGAAGAACTTCACCAAGGATCAGATCTTCGAGCTCTACGCGAATCAGGTTTACCTCGGCCATGGCGCGTACGGCGTCGAGGCGGCGTCGCGGCTCTATTTCGGCAAGCACGCGAAGGATTTGACCGTCGCCGAGGCGGCCATGATCGCGGGATTGATCCGTGCGCCGATGTACTACAGCCCGATCACGCACATGGATCACGCGGTGGCGCGGCGGAATCACGTGCTGCGGCGGATGTACGAGGAGCACTACATCAACAAGCAGCAGTTCCAGCAGGTGCTGAATGCGCCGATCGTCCTCGGCACGTACAAAGAGGAAGCGCCGCGCGTTGGCGCCTATTTTTCGGAGGAGATTCGGCAGTACATCGAACGGAGCGACAAATTCGGCGTCGAGAATCTCTACCAGCGCGGGCTGAAGGTTTACTCCACGCTCGATCTGCGCATGCAGGTGGCCGCAGAAACGGCCCTGCAGCGCGGCCTTCGGCGCTGGGATCGGCGCCGCGGCTTCCGCAAACCGGCGCGGAATCTCGTGACCGAGGGCATCGATCCGAACGCGTACAAAGATCCGAGTTGGTCGAACGATCCGTACGTTCCCGACAAGCTCTATCCCGCCGTGGTCATGGCGGTCGACAAAAGCGGCGTCACCGCGCGCGTCGGCAAAGACTCGATGACCCTGCCGGCGACGTCGTTCGCGTGGACGCAACGTAAGACGATGGAGGGGACGCTCAAGACCGGCGACATCATCTACATCCGCCTCGATGAAGATGCGAAGACGCACGCGCGGACGTGGAAACTCGATCAGTTGCCGCAGGTGCAGGGCGCGGTGGTGATCCTGGACGTGAAGACGGGCGAAGTGCGCGCGCTCGTCGGCGGATACGACTTCCAGATGTCGAAGTTCAACCGCGCGATCCAATCAAGACGACAGACCGGATCGTCGTTCAAGCCGTTCGTGTACGGCGCGGCATTCGAGAAGGGACTCACGCCCGCGGATACGATTTTCGACGAGCCGGTGGCGATTCCGGTCGGCAATCAGATTTACTCGCCGAAGAATTACTACGGCAAGTACGCGGGCATCGTGACCATTCAGCGCGCGCTGGAGCTGTCGATCAATGTGCCGGCGGTGAAGACGTGGATGATGGTCGGCGCGAATCATGTGGTCGATTTCGCGAAGCGATGCGGCATCACCTCAGACATCCCGCGCTATCCGTCCACCGCCCTCGGCGCGGCCGGTGTGTCGCCGATCGAG
>DATEZA010000061.1:0-9145 GCA_035255945.1 Thermoanaerobaculia bacterium | reverse complement strand
GGCCTCGAATACATCGACATCGACGACAGCCTCGTGCAGCTCGACGAGCGCCTGCCGAAACGTCAGGCGATCTTCGCCGACGACGGAGCGAAGGTCGTGAACGGCGCGATATAGATTGTTCGCACCGTCGGCGGGCGGCTTGCCGGGCCACATCATCTCGACGAGCTGGTCGCGGTGCAGAACATGCTTCGGCGAAAGGGCCAACAGCTTGAGAAGGTCGGCGGCACGCTTGCGAAACGCATCGCTCTCGATTCGCTCATCACCGAGCGACACTTCAAACCGTCCGAAGAGAGTGATTCCGAGTATCAACGGCAAGAGTTTAGCGGGTAAGAAACGCGGGAGGTCTGCTTCCTACTCTGTCTCCATCCAAGTGAGGAGGAACCGATGAAGCACCGAATTGCCGCCGTTCTTACCGCCGTCGTCCTGTTCAACACTCTCGCCATTCGCGCCGCCGGGGAGAAGAAGTCGCTCTACGACCGCCTCGGAGGTGCGTACGCAATCGCCACCGTCGTCGATGCGTTCATCGAGAAGCTCCTGGTGAACGACGCGCTCAACGCGAACGTGGCCATCCGTGAGGCGCGTGCACACGTGCCGAAAGCCGGCCTGAAGTTCCAGGTCACCGCGCTCGTCTGCCAGGTCACGGGCGGCCCGCAGACGTATACCGGCCGATCCATGAAGGAGGCGCACCGCAAGCTCAATATCACCGAGCCTGAATGGGATGCGATGGTGCACGACTTCGTCGAGGTGCTCGACCAGTTCAAGGTGCCAAAGGCCGAGCAAGCGGAGTTGTTGACGATCGTCGGCACGACCAAGAGCGACATCGTCGCCCGCCAGGACGCTGCCATTAGCGGCCAGCAGCAGGCCGCGAGCACTGCTCGGCCGTAAATGAATGATCCACAACAGCGAACCCTGCCCGCGAGGAGGCCTCTCATGGCACTGCGCGAAGAGAAAGTCCTTCTGCTGATCGCCGACATCAGCGGCTATACGGACTTCATGCTGGCGAACGAAAAGTCACTGGAGCACAGCCACATCATCATCAGTGAGCTGATCGAAACGATTCTCAACGAAGTCCAGCTTCCGCTCACGCTCGCGAAGCTGGAAGGCGATGCGATCTTCCTTTACGCGGTCAAAGACGATTCTTTCGCCGCGCGCGCCGAAGACCTTGGCGCACGCGTGCTGCGTTTCTTCCACGTCTTCGCGAACAAGGTGGCCGAGCTGACGCTGTCGAGCTTCTGTAAATGCGGAGCGTGCACGAACATCGAGACGCTGAAGCTGAAGGTCGTTGTGCATAGCGGACGATGCGCGTTCTACCAGATCGCGAACCTCACCGAGCTTTCCGGTGTTGACGTGATCGTTGTGCACCGCCTGCTGAAGAACTCCGTAGGTTTGAGCGAGTACGTGCTGCTCACCGAGGCGGCGCAGCACGACTTGCAACTGCCGCTCACGCTTCTCTCGAAAGGGGAGGAGACATACGACGGTATCGGCGCGGTGCCGACGTACGTCTATTCGTCGCCGGACAAGCTGGTTTACGTCCCCGATCCCACTGCGCCGGCGCCGCAACTCTTCCTCGAAACGCTCCGCTGCGAGATCAAACGCGAGTATGCCGAGGTCGCGTCGAACCCGACTAAGGGATTTCACTTCCACACCGGGCGCACGCTGGCCGCGCTTCTCGGTTACTCGGATGAACTGTTGGAAGGGATCCCCGAAGAAGCGATCGGCCGTCTCGCGGGCACCGGAAATCCGTTTGCGCTCGGGCCGCTGCAACCCGGCGAAACGGTCGTCGAGCTTGGATGTGGCGCAGGCATGGACACTCTCATCGCTTCGCGCATGGTCGGCCCGAACGGCCGCGTGATCTCCATCGACATGACGCCGGAGATGCTCGACGAAGCGCGCGCCGCCGCCACCGCAGCCGGCGCGACGAACATCGACTTCCATCTTGGATACATCGAGAACATTCCTCTTCCCGGCGTGTCGGCAGACGTGATCATCTCCAACGGCGTGATCAACCTCGCCCCTGACAAGAAGCGAGTGTTCCGCGAGATGCACCGCGTGCTGAAGCCCGAAGGCCGCCTGCAGATCGGCGACATCATCGTGCAGAAGGCGGTGCCGGAGTCGGCAAAACGCAAAATCGATCTCTGGGCCGGCTGAATCGCCGGCGCTCTGCTGGAAGCAGAGCTCATCGCGCTCCTGAGTGAATGCGGTTTCGACGAGATCGACATTCCATGGCGAGCGGACGTATTCCGCGGCGCACCGCAGGACAAGAACTCGGCGGCGTTCGGAACGCTCGGCGTGAACTTCCGCGCAAGGAAGAAAGTCGCGGCACGTCAGGTCACCAGCGCCGTGATTGCGGAGACGCAGCTGGTCTGATTGAAAGCGCGTCTCCGCGGATCACGCCGCCGTAACTGCTTCGAAAGCTGCGCCGTCCCAGAGTGGAAGACAATGGCGTCACTTTCGGGAGGCCTGATGCGCAAACGATCTTTCGTTGCCGTTGCCGCACTGCTGCTCCTACACGTTGGTTCGATCCGTGCCGCCGAACGAGCTGGAGCCGCGGACGTCCCGAAGCCGTGGGATGCGCTGTGGCGTTTCGAGACGCACGGGTGAGTCTTCGTCTCGCCGACGGTCGTCGGCAAAGCGGTCATCGTCGGCTCCTGCGCCGGCACGTTGTACGCGCTCGACGGAACGACAGGTACTCCGATCTGGCGCTACGACACGAAGGCGGACGGCTCCGCGGCGCAGTTTCACGGCGAACCGCTCCTCGTCGGCGATCACGTCATCATTCCGACCGACAGCGATCCGGAAGGACACATCTACTGCTTCGACTCCGCGTCGGGCGATGTCGTGTGGAAGGTCGCGTTCAGCCAAGGAGTAGCCACCACGCCGCTGCTCATCGATGGCCGGGTCATCGCAGTTTCCGCGGAAGGCGCAGTCGTCGCCATCGATCCGAAGAATGGAGCGTTCTTGTGGCAGAAGGTCCCGGCCGGCGCACTGAAGCCGCTGCCGCACGTTCCTTCGCCTGCACACGCTGAGAAACACGTCTTTGTCGCCGACAACACGAAGGAGCTGTTTTCACTGGACGCTGCGACAGGAGCGACGGCCTGGCAGAAGACACTGCCGGCGCGGTCGAGCAGTGCACTCGTTGTCGTCGGAAACACGCTCGTTCTCGGCACGGAGGACGGCTACCTGAACTGGATCGCGATCGACTCAGGCGAGATCAAGAAACGCATCCACATCGAGGAGGGGCGGCCGTACGGCACGCCGATTCTCGCCTCACCGTTGCTCTACGTTCTGACAGCCGGCGCGAAAGGCAATCTCGTCGCGCTCGACGCGGAGAGCGGCACGATCCGATGGAAGAAGGAAACACCGAAGGAATGGACGACATATCGGCCGCTCGTGACAGGTCCGAACATCATCGTTGGGGACGAAGAGAAGAATCTTTGCGCATTCGATCGGTCAAGCGGAAAAGTTGGCTGGTGCCGATCGGTCGGACAAGTTCCGCGCGGTTTGGGCATCTCAACTGACGGGATGCTTTACGTAGGATCGTTGTCCGGGGTGGTGCAGGCGTTTCGACTTGGTGCGGATGGCAGTCATTAACTCACTACGGCACGCGCGATGGTCGCCGCAATCGCCGGCGACAACGCGTTCCGCTTCGATCGACGTGAAGACAGCATCCGATTAAAAACTGCGACTCAACTGTTGGGCTGGGATATTTGAGGTAAAAAACCGCGTCGAATGGCCATTTTCCGCGGTTTTTTCGGCTCTATCCCGGTACTGAATCAAGCGAATTCTGGCACTCTTCGGCTGCCGCTGTCGTCCGACCAAGCTCACCCGATCGTCGTGCCGATGAATGAGACGGCCGATCGATTCATCTGTCCTCTGGGCGAGATTCATACGACGCCGGATCGAATGAATACGATCTCCGATCGGATGAACGTGATCGGTGATCGCATCAATGTCACCGGTGAATGGGGAAATGCGTCGGCCGAATGGGCGAATGCCATGCGCGGACACGTGAATGCGATGGCGGCACGAATGAATGCGATGCTCGGTCGAATGAATGCGATCAGGGGTCGAATGAGTGCGATCTCGGGTCGAATAATCGGATGCACCGATCGAATGAATGCGATCGCCGATCGAATGAATGCCATGCTCGGTCGCATGAATGTGACACCGGATCACATTCGCCGTCGCGCCCGTCGCATCACTGCGGAATCTACTGTTGCCGTGCTTCGTCGCTCTCGTTGCTTGTGCGCAGCCAAAGGCGCCGCAATCTATCGTAGGTTCAGGCAAACCGTGGCTATGGACGATACAGCAGCGCATCGACGCACGATTCCGCAGCGTGCCATAGCACACGGTACAGGTGTGATGATGGTCACTGATGAGCCTTCCGAGCTCGCGGGATGTTGGCGTCCAGTGCGCGCGCCACAGCCAAATTCCTCAATGTGGCAGGCCGCCGTACAGCGCCGCCAGATCCAACGTCGGGCCGGTCGCGAGTTGCACGATGCCTTCGCTCACGTCGATGTACGCCCAGGTTTCCGCCGTCTCGCGGCGATAAACCTCCACGCGCGGATCGAGGCTGACGAGGACGTACTCGCGCAGCGATGGGATGCGTTGATAGTCGCGCCACTTGCTGCCGCGGTCGACTCTTTCGGTCGATGGCGAAAGCACTTCGACGATCAAGGTTGGATTGGTAATCGTGGTGCCGCTGCTGTCCGCGGGATCGAGCTCGATCGGGCCGCAAACCATCGACGCATCGGGATAGGTTGCGCGGTTCGCGGCAAGAATGCGCAGTCGCATGTCCGATTGGAAAGCGATGCAACCTGCAGGGCGTGTGTTCTCCAACGCGGCCGAAATGCGCGACGCAAGGGCGCTGTGCCGCGGAGAGCCACCAGCCATCGCGATGATTTCGCCGTCTTCGAACTCGTGTTTCAGCTCGCTGACGAGTTCATACGCGAGGTATTCCGCGTAGGTGTGCCGGCGTTCTCGAGGAAGTGTGCTCATGGCGTGAACGCGAGGGCGAGCGGCGATTCGCGCTCGCCCTCGCGTTTCACTCTACCACCGCGCCGAATTCATCGACGCATTCGAATTATTCGCCACCACCGTCACTGTCGACATCGTCGCGTTGCCCGCCGCATCCGTCGTCACCACGGTGATCGTGTATACGCGGTCTTCGCCCGACGCGCGTTCGGCGCGCAGGTTCAGCGTCAGCGGGCCGGTGATCTCCCAGTCGGGCGACTGGTCGCCGTCGCCGGTTCCGTCGATCGCCTGATTCGACGTCACCGACACGATCTGCGACACCGGATTCGGATCGATGTCATCCGTCGCCACGACCGTCACCGTCACCGCCACCATTTCGTGATTCGGCGGCGAGAGGATGCCCGGCGATGCGCTGATGCGCACGACTTCCGGCGGCGTCGTATCGGCGATCACCGTCACGTTGAACGTGCCGGTCGTCTCGTTGAGACTCGAATCGGTCGCCGTGCACGTGACCGTCGTCGTGCCGGTATCGAACGTCGATCCCGATGCAGGCTCGCACACCGGCGTGATCGCGCCGTCGACGATGTCGGTTGCAGTCGCGGTGAACGTCACGACGCCATTGGTCGTGGTGATGTCCTCCGGCAGCGTGAGCACCGGCGGCGTCGTATCGGTCACGATCACTTCGATGTCGAGCGACGCACTGCCGTTCGCATCGGTCGCGGTGCAGTGGACATTCGACACGCCGAGCGGGAAGAAGCTGCCCGATGACGGCGTGCACTGCGCCTCGAGATTCTCATCAACCTGGCTCTGCACGACCACGACCCATGTGACGACTGCGCCGTCAGGACCGGTCGCTTCCTCCGTGATCACATCCGGGCCGAGGATGATCGGCGGAGCGGGAGGCGGAGGCGGCGCCAGTACCACGTCGAACGAGCCGAGGCCGACGTTGCGCGTGCTGCCGTCGGCGTAGGTCACGAAGACATGCACGTTGCAGTGCCCGAGCCTCGTCAGGACCTGATCCGGCACGGCGACGACCACTTTCGTCGGCGTGCGGAACGTCGCCTCGACGTCCATGGAAAGGCCCGCACCATTGAACTTCACGATCGTCGAGCCGACCTCCGGATCGGCCTCGGACAAACCTGTGCCGTGGATCGTGAGGAACTGCTCGAGAACTCCGAACGTGAACGTTGTTGGTGATACTGACGTAACTTCGCCCGGCGAGTCAGCCCACGCGGCGAGCGGGAACAAAAGAACCGCGAATAAGAAAGACAGCTTACGCATGTAGGACCCTTTCAATTGATTTGGGAACGTGCTGCGACCGAGGCAGTTCGGGAAATGCTTAAAGATTTGTCGGTGGAAGGACTGCCGCTGTGATTGCGCTCACCATTCGCGACACGCGTTGCGTTTTTGGCGTGCGAAATTGGTAAGTTGTTCGACATGAGGGTCTCGATCGTCACGCCGTCGTTCCAGCGATCGAACGAGAGACTTCCGCCGGAGCTCACGACCTCGCCCTTCTCGTTTTTGTGTCCGCCGAAAATCAGTCCGCCGTTCTCCGAGCCTTCGTCGTTGAAGAACAGCATTCCGGCTTGCGGGCGATCTTCCTTCGGCTTCTCCTTGCCGCGTTCGAGAGGACGCCGAGGAGCGCGGACGTCTCGTCCGCAGTCGGCGAGCGTCTCGCTCGACGACCGGTTTTGTGCCCGGGCGTGGACGCCCGCGCACTGCGGGCGGGACGCCCGCGCTCCGTCAGGGACGCACCATGATCTCGTCGAACTTCGCCGGCGATGGTTTCGCCGCGTCAGGAACGCCGAGGCCGCCAGCTCAAAATCCAGATCAGCGCGCGTGCGACCAGTGCCCACACCGCCACGTTCCACGCGATTAACAGGATCGTCACGATCGTCTGTTGCAGGTGCGAATACTCGTAGAAATCGTGGATCCGTTTCAGCGCGAAGATGCCGGGCCACGCGGGCCACATCCACGGCGACCACCACGCGGCGAACGTGATTGCCAGTCCCACGAGCGCCGCGATGAAGCCGCGACTCATGGTTGCAGCGGGATCAGCGCGCCGTTGATGCTCGATGCGGCGTCGGACAGCAAAAATGCGATCGACTCCGCGACGCGATCGAGCGGAACGAGCTTCGCGTCGGGCATGAACTTGCGCATCGCCGGCGTGTCGAGCGAGCCGGGAAGGAGCGCGTTTGCCGTGATCGATGTGCTTGCGAGCTCCGCGGCAGTCAACTCGATCAGCGTGTTCAGTCCCGTCTTCGAAATCGTGTACGCCGCCGAGCCCGCGAGCTTCGTCCGCGTCGCCTCGGAACTGATCGCGACGATACGCCCCGGCCGATCGCGCCGCATGCGCGCGAGCGTTTCGCGAATCACGTTGAACGACGCGGTGAGATTGAGCCCGATCATCTGCTGCCACGTGTCGTCGCTCGTTTCGGAGACGCTTCCGCCTGCGTAGCCGCCCGCGAGGTGCACGAGTCCGTACGGCTCATCGATCTGCGCGAGTGCGGCGCGCACGCTCGCTGCGTCGTGAAGGTCGGTCTGTTCGTGACGAAGCAGGACGCAGCGATAGTCGCGCTCGAGCCGCGCGACGACGGTCGTGCCGAGGCCGCCGGTGCCTCCGGTGATGATCAGTGTCTTCATTGTGAACATCAGTCTAAGCGCGGCGCGGCGCCGCGATCATTTCTGCTACCCTGCCGGAAAGGGGCAAATCATGAATCAAAACAATCAGGATCGCATCAAGAAGATCGCTGCGAATCGTCCAAAAGGTGGTGGCGCCGCTTCGAAGTCCGCGTCACTGACGACGACGAATCCCGTCACGTTTCAGGACTGGCTCTTCTTCGGTACCGAGCCGGACATCTTCGTCAACGTCGGCATCGTCCCGAATTCGAGCAGCGTGGTCGTGACGTACGCCGTCGTCGTGATTCAGACGCCGGACGAGTACATCCTCTCCGACGCCACGTTCGCTCCTTCGAACCCGACCGAGAGCGTCCCGTACAACCTCGCCACCGACTCCGGCACGTTCAGCATCAGCCAGTACGGCAACCAGGTGGAGGCGTGGGCGTTCGTGCAGACGAACGAGGGCGATCAGTACTCGGACACGCAGAGTTACACCGTCAGTTCGTAGCGCATTGCGGGTCTTGCAGGCCTCTGAATATTGACGCTCCCCAGGCGGTTCACTACACTCGCTGTCCCGCCTGAGAGTGAGGCGACGTAGCCAAGTGGTAAGGCAGAGGTCTGCAAAACCTTTATCCGCCGGTTCGATTCCGGCCGTCGCCTCCATACCCATCCCTCCCGATTTCAACTTCATCGCGACCGTCGAGTCGCACGGATGGCGTCATATGCCGCCGTTCCGCTGGGAGAACCCGGTCCTGCATCGCACCGAGCTCCTCGGCGGCAAGCCGCGCGCGCTCGAGATCACCTGCGCGGACGGCGCGCTGCACGTGCAAGGCGCGAAAGACTCACCGGAGTTGCGCGCGAAGCTGACGCGCATGTTTCAGCTGAATGTCGATGTCTCCGAGTTTCACGCGAAGGCGAAGGCATCGCCCGCGCACGCATGGGCGGCGGAAGAACGATTCGGACGACTGCTGTGCGGGTCGACGCTCTTCGAAGACGCGGTGAAGATCATCCTCACCACGAACACGATGTGGCGGCAGACGGTGCGGATGTCGGAGCTGCTCGTCGCGAAGTGCGGACGCCGCGGCGCGTTTCCGGAACAGGCGGACATCGCCCGGTTCAGCGCGGAAGAGCTTCAGGAAGAGTGCCGCCTCGGCTATCGCGCGAAATCGATCCGCAAGCTCGCCGAGGTCGAGTTGGCCGTGCCGCGAGGTACGACACTCGAGTGTTACGACGCTTATCGCAAGCTCCCCGGCATCGGCCCCTACGCCGCCGCGCATCTGCTCGCCATGGACGGCCGCCACGACTTCATCGCCGTCGACACCGAGTTCCGCCGTTTCGTGCGCGAGACCTACCACAAGGGCCGCAAAGTGGCTGACGCGACGATGCTCAAACGCTACGAGAAGTGGGGGCGGTGGAAGTACCTGGCGTACTGGTCTGAACTTTGGAAGGCGTAATAGTCTACTCCGGTGAGCCTGCCTCCGGAATATTGATTATTTGAGTGCCGTTTGTCACAATGGTCTCGCTGCACGAGAGCTTAAGTAGTTGTTTTACA
>DATEZA010000060.1:0-32467 GCA_035255945.1 Thermoanaerobaculia bacterium | reverse complement strand
CGGCTCGTGGAAGTAGCCCTTCGCGTACGCCTCATCGCGCAGCTCGTTGCCGCCGGCGACGCACGTCGCGCCTTCGTCCCTGCCGATCTTCACGTACTTCTTCACCGTCTCGATCTGGCCGGACGAGATGTTCGGTCCCATGTCGACGCGATCGAGTCCGAAGCCGACCTTCAGCTTGTTCACGCGCGCCACGAGCTTGTCGACGAACTGCTGGTACACCTTTTTGTGTACGACGAGGCGCGACGATGCCGTGCAGCGCTGGCCGGCCGTGCCGAATGCGCCCCACAGCGCGCCGTCGACTGCGAGATCGAGATCGGCGTCGTCCAGCACCATGATCACGTTCTTGCCCCCCATCTCGAGATGGAGGCGCTTGAACGTCGGCGCGCAGGCGATGGAGATGTCGCGGCCGACTTCCGTCGATCCGGTGAAGGAGATGACTTTCGTCTTCGAGTTCTTGATCAGCGGCTCGCCGACTTCGCGTCCGCCGCCGGTCACCACATTGAACACGCCCTTCGGCAGTCCCGCCTCTTCGAACGCTTCGGCCAGCATCACCACTGACAGCGGCGTGAGCGACGCCGGCTTGATGACCACGGTGTTTCCTGCGACGAGCGCCGGCATCGTCTTCCAGGCCGGGATCGCGATCGGAAAGTTCCACGGCGTGATGAGACCCGCGACGCCGAGGGGCATGCGGACGCACATGTTGAATTTGTTCGGCAGCTCGGACGGAGTGGTGACGCCGTGCAGTCTCCGGCCCTCGCCCGCCATCAGGTAGGCGAGGTCGATCGCTTCCTGGACGTCGCCCTTCGTTTCGTCGAGGACTTTGCCCATCTCGCGCGTCATCTCGCGGGCGATCTTTTCCTTGTCGCGTTTCAGGATCTCGGCCGTGCGGTAGATGAGCTCTCCGCGCTTCGGCGCCGGCGTGAGGCGCCAGCCCTCGAATGCCTTCGCCGCGGCGTCGACTGCGCGCGCGGTGTCGTCGGCATTCGACTCCTGGAACGTGCCGACGAGGTCGTCGGTGTTGGCCGGATTGCGATTCTCGAACGTCTGTCCCGACGACGATTTCACCCACTCGCCGTCGATGTAATTGCCGTACTCGCGCGGCTCGCGCAGCGAATATTCTTCGTGGATCGGTTTGGTTGCAGTTGCGGACATGGATGACTCCTTTGGTTGCTAGGTTGCTGAGTTGCTGGGTTTCTGAGCCCCAGCAACCGAGAAACTCAGCAACCCAGCAACTACTTCGCTTTCGCTTCTTCCTTCGGCTTCGCCGACCCCATGTCGACGCTTCCGCGGAAGCGCGCGCCTTCGGCGACGACGATCTTCGGCGCCTTGATGTTGCCGTCGACGGTGGCGGTGGTCACGAGCTCGACGCGGTCGTCGGCGGAGATGTCGCCGGCCACCTTCCCTTCCACGATCACGGTCTTCGCATGCACGGTCGCTTCGACGCGTGCCTGCTTGCCGACGTGGAGGTCGTTCGTGAGGTTGATCTTCCCTTTGACCGTTCCTTCGATCAGCACGCGCTCGGTGCCGGTGACCGTTCCCTCGATCGTGATCTGAGGGCCGAAATGCGTCCCGCCCGGCATCGGCTGCGGGTCGTTGCGGGGGGTCGGTTTCTGCGGAACGGGATCCTTGGATGAGAAGAGCGCCATGGGGCCGAGAGCATATCAAAGCTCCCGGCCCGGCGCGGTCACGGGCGCTTGGTGAGATTCAGCGACTCGATCGGATCAGGAGAGATCGCCGTCTCGTAGCGCTCCTTCCGCTTGATGCGATAGATGATCTCGACGATCGCGCCGGCGATGAGCGTCACATTCAGGGCCATGTGATCGCTCTCCGGACGAATCGTGCTCGCGAGCGCATAACCGGCTGCAAGGGCTATCCACAGGATGAATCGGATGATTTTCATGGTGATCCTCAATATCGACGTTGAGCAGGGAGGGCGGGAAGGCCATTTTCATGGTGGATTACGGCGGTCGCTGATTCTTAATTCTGGCTCTGCGTTCTGCGTTCAATTCCTCGTGGGTGGGCGGCGGCAAGCCCTTGGGGGGATTGAACGCAGAACGCAGAGCGCAGAGTGAGAAATAAGAAAGGGGACGGCGCGGGACGCGCAGGCTTGCTGATTCTCAATTCTGACTCTGCGTTCTGCGTTCTGCGTTCAATGCCTGGTGGGCGGGCGGCGGCAAGCCGTAAGGCCATTCTCATAGTGGGCTGCGGCGCTCG
Source organism: Thermoanaerobaculia bacterium (assembly GCA_035255945.1). Lineage (GTDB taxonomy): Bacteria > Acidobacteriota > Thermoanaerobaculia > Gp7-AA8 > Gp7-AA8 > JAJPHC01. The sequence goes on along the minus strand of DATEZA010000060.1, from coordinate 30,253 downwards.
CTGATTCTCAGTTCTGCGTTCTGCGTTCTGCGTTCTGCGTTCAATCTCTGATGGGTGGGCGGCGGCAAGCCGCCGCAATCCGAGGGCGGCAGCGAGCTGCCGCACTCCGTCAGGCGGCGAGGGTGGAGAGGGCATTTTCGTGGGGGCTCGCCAGTGACAGGCGCACGTGGGGGGATACATATGGGGCGGGATAAAAACGCGATCCGTGCGTAATGCCTGATTTCGCGAGCTGCGTTTTTTCAGGGGGAAGCCGGAGCCATACGTACATACCGCCGTAGGGGGCGACGTGGCGGATCTCGCTGTTGCTCAATGTCCGCGCGAGCGATTGATAGCGCTGTTGATGCTCCCGCCGCAGCGTTTCGAGGTGGTCGTCGATCACGCCATTGAGCAGGAGCTCGCAGATCGCGCGCTGTGTAATCGCATCGGTCGGACCGGCGGAAATCCTCTTGAGCGTGGCGAGGTCGCGCACGATCCTGCGCGGCGCGATGATGTAGCCGAGGCGGATGCCGGGCGTCAGGATCATTGAAAAGGAGCCGACGCGGATCACCATGTCGTTCTGATCGAGCGCGTGCAATGACGGCGGCGCCTGACGATTCCAGTGCAATTTCGAATACGTGTCGTCTTCGATCACCGGCACTGCAAGCACCGCCGCCGTCGCGAGAAATTCGCGGCGCGTTTCGATGCTCATCGTCGCGCCGGTCGGATTGTGAAACGTCGGATTCGTGTAAATCAGCTTCGGCTTGTGGCGCACGATCAGATGCTGCAGCTCGGCGATGTTCCACGCCGGCGCGTTCCAGCCGACGAGTTGCGCGCGGCTCGTACGGAACGCCTGAAATGCGCCGGTGTGTCCCGGCTGCTCGACGATCACCGTGTCCTTCGGATCGAGCAGGTAACGCGCAACCAGATCGAGCGACTGCTGCACGCCGTTCGTGACCAGCACTTCATCGGGTGCGCATCCGGCGTAATCGGCGATTGCTTCGCGCAGCTTCGGCTCCCCTTCCACCGGCGCCGGCTCGTAGCGGCGGCAGCGGATGACGTGGCCGATTGCGGCGCTGAGGTCGTCGTGCGGCAGCGGTGATGAGAACGCGGTCTCGTAATCGGGCGCCGCGTGAAAACCGCGCGCGATCTTCCCCGCCCACGCGAACGGCGCATTCGGCGTCTCGATCCCGCCGGCGATGAAGCTTCCCCGGCCGACATATCGCCGGATGATTCCTTTCATCTGCAGGTCGTCGTACGCGGCGACGACAGTCGTCCTGCTCTTGCCCAGCTGCCGCGCCAGCGTGCGCTCCGACGGCAGCCGCATGCCGATGGCGATCGCGCCGTCCGCCACCGCGTGCTCGATGCCGTAACTGATCCGTTTCCACGCCGGGAGATCGGGATTGGTCGTTTGAAAGAGATCGATGATGTTCATGGCCCGAAACATGGGGCGGAGCGTCAGAATCGGCTTTCCCGCGACTTCGCTTTCTCTTCGTATTTTCTTCGCGGCGGCGCTACCATCGATGGTAGCCATGTCCCCCTCGGCCGCTCCAACTCGCTATGCCATCGGCGTTTACGAGCTGGACACGCAGCAGAAGATCGTTTTCCGCGACGGCACCCGCGTTCCGCTCACCCCGAAAGCCGTCGACCTCCTGATCGTCCTCGCCAGCCGCGCCGGCGAAGTCATTTCAAAGTCGGAACTGATGGAAAAGGTGTGGCCCGATGCGATCGTCGACGAGGGGACGCTGTCGAAACTGGTGTTCAACGTGCGGAAGGAATTGCCGGATCTGCAGATCGAGACGCTGCCCAAACGCGGCTACCTGCTTTCGATCCCAACTGCTCCTGCGCCTCGCGCCCGGCGACCGGTGAATTTCGCAGTCCTCGCCGCCATCCTCGTCGGCCTCCTCGCTCTCGGGCTCCTTTTCCGGCCACGCGGCGACGCCGACGAAAACACGCTCACCGTCATGCCGTTCACCGCGGCCGCCGGAACCGATCCGGCGCTCGCCCGCAGCGCCGGCGACTTCATCTCGGGACGCGTCGCCGCGCTCGGCGTCGGCATCAAGCAATCGGGCGGGCGGGTCACGCTCGATGGGGTCGTGCAGAAGAATGGGGAGCACATCGAAGTCGTGTATCGACTTACCTCGGTTGATGACGGGTTGCAGGTCGGAGGGGGACAAGCTGAGAGCTTGTCGTACACCGATCTCGAGGGGCGGATCGCGGAAGGGGTTGCGGCGCTGATCCATCTGCGCCGGGGCGTGCGCAAGTATCACGACCGCGCGCTCACCTCCGCGGAGCGGCAACAGACTTACCTTCGTGCCGTCTCGCTCATTACGCCCGATTCATCGAACACGGAGCCCGATCAGGCGATCACGCTGCTGCAATCGATTCCGGACTGGAACCGGTCGCCGTACGTCCTCTGCGCGCTCAGCCGCGCGACGATGCACAAAGGTCCGCTCGAGCCGAAAGTCTGGCAACAGATGGTCGCGTATCAGCAGCAGGCGGCAAAGCTCGCGCCGGATCATCCGCGCGTGATCGCGATGCGCGCGCTGCTGCACAAGGTACGCGGCGAGCTCGTTCAGGCCGAAGCGGACATGCACGCCGCGCTCGTCGACGAGCCCGATGCCGCCGACGTGCTCCTCGATCTCGCCCGTGTGTACGGCACGATGTCGCGCACGCGGGATACCGTCCGCACCTACAACTACCTGATCAAAATCCATCCCGAGTGCGCGCTCTGCGTGAACAGCTTCGGCGTCTTCGAGCTGCAGACCGGCCGGCTCGAGCACGCGCGGCAGCTCTTCGAGCGCGCGAACGTGCTCGATCCCTCCTATCCCGGCCACGCCGTGAATCTCGCCGCCGTCGACATCCGCCTCGGCCGTCTCGAAGAAGCGCTGCCGCAAATCGAATCGGCCGTTCGCCGTCAGCCCGAGACCAACTCCACCGAAGCGCTCGCGTACTGCCAGCTCCTCCTCGGCGACATCGACGCGGCGGAGCGCAACTTCCGCGAGTCGGTGCGCCTGCTGCCGAAGAATTTTGCATCGTGGGAAGGACTGGCCACCGCGCTGCATCTGCAGCATCGCGATCGCGAATCGACCGACGCGCTCAAGCACGCAATCGGGATCGCGCGCTCCATTATCAAAATGGACCCGCAACAACACGAAGTGCACGCTATCTTGGGTGAATGTCTGGCCAAGCAGGGCGACATCGCAGCGGCGAAAAAGGAAATCGCCATCGCGCTGCAGGATGAAGATCCGGTGCCGGACGTCTTCGCCAGCGCCGCGCTCGTCGACCTGTTGAGCGGCGATCGGGATGCAGCCATCGAGAACCTGCGGCGTGCGGCGAACAAGGGACTCTCGCCCGCGCTGTTCGTCCGCGATCCCGACCTCGCGCCGCTTCGATCGACGCCGCAATTTATGATGTGGGCAGACGCCAATGCCATTTCAATGTCCTCGCTGTCACGCTGAAATCGAACGCAACTACAAGGCGTGCCCGCATTGCGGCGAGCCGATCACCGACTTCCAGCGCCGCTACGCCGACGAGCCGATCGACGGCAAATACAAGATCGTCGAACGCCTCGGCACCGGCGGCATGGGCGAGGTCTACAAAGTCGAGCACACCTACCTCGGCACGACGCGCGTGATCAAAGTGATCCGTTCGCAGATCGCGGACAGCACCGATGCACACGATCGTTTTCTGCGCGAGGCGCGGCTCGCGACGCGCGTGCAGCATCCGAACGTCGCCACACTGCACGATTTCTCCGGACTGCCCGACGGCTCGCACTACATGGTCTGGGAGTTCATCGAAGGACAGAACATCGCGCAGCTCATGCGCGAGCGCGGCAACTTCCCGGTGCGGCAGGCGATCCGTCTCGCCGCGCAGGCCGCGCGCGGACTCGATGCGATCCATCGCGCCGGCATCATTCATCGCGACATCAGTCCCGAGAACCTGATGGTCACTTCAGGCGACTTGGTGAAGATCATCGACCTCGGCGTCGCGAAGTCCGAGGAGATTGACAACGCGGTGACGAAGACCGGCATCTTCGTCGGCAAGCTTCGCTACGCATCGCCCGAGCACCTCGGCGTGCTCGAAGACAATGAGAAGATCGACGGCCGCGCCGACATCTACTCCCTCGGCGTCGTGCTGTACGAGATGCTCACCGGCCGTCCGCCGTTCGAAGCGACCTCGCCACATCAATATCTGATGCATCACTCCTCGCGCGAATCGCAGGTAATGCCGATGCCGGTGCTGCCCGCGAACATGCCCGCCGGATTGCAGGCGGTGCTCGCACGCGCACTCGATCGCAACCGGAAGAAGCGCTTCGCGACTGCCGCCGAATTCGCGACTGCACTCGAGGAGGTGGAGCGCTCGCTCGACACCGCCGAGGCCGATGCGACGATGCGCTTGACTCCCGCGCCGACGATCGTCGGGGTTGACGTTTCTGGTGTGGCGCCGGCGACCCGCCGGCGTGATCCGCCGCCGAGTCGGCGGCGCCACACTGAAGGAACACGCGCGCCGATCGTCGTAATCGCGCTGCTCGCGATCGCATTCGCAGGCGTGATCGCCGCGCTGGTCATCAAACCGAAGATTGTCCCAACAGTTCCGGTATCGGCCCCGGTCACAACGACGACAGTTGCGCCTGCACCCGCACAATCAACGATCGAAGTGAAGCAGGCCCCCACCACCATTGACCCTCGCCCCGCATCGCGGGGAGAGGGTGGCCCTAAGCGAAGCGAAGGGCCGGGTGAGGGGCCCGCGCCGAAGCCGCAACCCGACCCACAACCGCAGCTGCCAGAACTGCAGCCCCAGCCCCAACCTCCGCCACAATCCCTCCCCCCCTACATCGAAGGCGGCGACGACAACGCGAACGAAGCCACCGTCGCCTCCGCCCAACACGCCCTCAGCGGCACGAAACGCGTCGCCCTCCGCGCGAACGACGCCCGCTGGTCGAATGAGCTCACCCGCCAGCTCACCCGTCACGACATCGCCGTCGCCGACGACGCCGACGTCATCATCCATTTCGACGGCACGCTCGATCACCTCGGACGCGGCCGCAAGCGCCGCGCCGCATCTGCGTCCATCACGAAAGGCGGCAGGACGGTGTTCCGCTACGAGCTCAAGCCGGAGGAGTATCGCGTCGGCGATGATCCGGCCGAGGCCTTCGCGCGAATCCTCGGTGACGTGCTGAGGTAGCGGCTCACACCCTGCATTACACTCCGGGACCGTTCAACGTCCCGCTCGCTGAGTCGTAACTCGCAGAGGAGCCTTGCACAGTGCAACGTAAAGTCGTCACCATCCTCATGCTCGTCGCGCTCGCCGCCTGCAAAGGGCGCGGCAAGAAAAACGAGCAGTACAAAACCGAAAAAGCAGACCGCGGCAACATCACCATGACCGTGACCGCGACCGGCACCTTGTCCGCCGTCACGACCGTTCAGGTCGGCAGCCAGGTCTCGGGCGTCATCTCGCGGCTCTACGCCGATTTCAACAGCCGCGTCACCAAGGGCCAGCTCCTCGCCGAGCTCGATCCGACTCCGTTTCAGGCGCAGGTCGAACAGCGCCAGGCCGACGTGACGAAAGCGAAAGTCACCGCGGCGAACGCGAAGATCACGTTCGAGCGCCAGCGCCGTCTCGCAGCGAGCGGACTGGCGGCCGAGGCCGATCTCGATGCGGCGCGCGCGACATATGAAGAAGCGGAAGCCGCGGTCACGCAGGCGAACGCCGCGCTCACGCAGTCGCTGACGAATCTCCACTACACGAAAATTTCGTCGCCGATCGACGGCATCGTCATCGATCGCGCGTACGACGTCGGCCAGACCGTCGCCGCGTCGTTCCAGGCGCCGACGCTCTTCCAGATCGCGCAGGACCTGCGCAAGATGCAGGTGCAGGCGGATGTCGATCAGTCCGACATCGGACGCATCCAGGTCGGGCAGCCGGCGCGTTTCACCGTCGACTCCTTCCCCGATCGCGAGTTCCGCGGACGCATTGCGCAGATCCGCCTGAACGCCACCGTCGCGCAGAACGTCGTCACCTATCCGGTCATCATCGAAGTCGACAATCCTGACGAAACGCTGAAGCCGAAGACGACCGCGAACGTCACGATCGAAGTGGCGACGGTGAGCGACGTGCTGCGCATTCCGAACTCCGCGCTGCGCTTCAAGCCCGATGCATCGGCGAAGATCGCCGGCGGCTCGAACCCGACATCCGGAGGCGGTACGAGCACCACCAGCACCTCGGGCACCACCAGCACCACCGGCACGGAACAGGCCGCGGAGCAGATGGGCAGGCGGCATCGCGGCATGGGCGGCGCCGGCGCGTGGGTACCGAACGGCGGCGGCAGCAAAGGCAAAGGTGGCCAGAACATCTACGTGCTCGACGGCGACAACACCATCAAGGCGGTGTGGATCCGTCCCGGCATCACCGACGGTCACTACACGCAGGTCGTCTCCGGCGGCATCAATCCGGGCGACAACGTGATCATCGGTCTCGCCACCGCGAAGGTCGAAGGACCGGCGCCTCCGGGATCGAGTCCGTTGGGTGGCGGCGGCGGACGCCGAGGTGGGCGGTAGTGGCAAAACCGGTCATCGAGATCGACAGCCTCACGAAGATCTATCGCATGGGCGAGGTCGAAGTGCGGGCGCTCGCCGGCGTGAATCTCACGGTGGCCGCTGGCGAGTTCGTGGCGATCATGGGACCGTCCGGCTCCGGGAAATCGACGCTGATGAACATCGTCGGCTGCCTCGATCGCCCGACCGACGGCACGTATCTGCTCGACGGCGTCGACGTGTCGCAGCTCGACCGCGATGACCGCGCGGTGATCCGCAACGCGAAGATCGGCTTCGTTTTCCAGAGCTTCAATCTCCTCGCGCGCACGTCTGCGGTGGAGAACGTCGAGCTGCCGCTGCTGTACGGTGAATTCGGCTGGTCGCGCGCGCAACGGCACAACGCGGCGATGGAAGCACTGCGCCGCGTCGGACTCCAGGACCGCGCGCAGAACGGACCGTCGCAACTCTCCGGCGGACAACAGCAGCGCGTGGCGATCGCGCGCGCGCTGGTCACCGATCCCGCCATCCTCCTCGCCGACGAGCCGACCGGCAACCTCGACTCGCGCACCTCGGAGGAGATCATGGGCATCTTCCAGGCGTTGAACGATGAGGGAAAAACGGTCGTCCTGATCACGCACGAGCCGGACATCGCGGAGCACGCGAAACGTATCGTCCACGTGCGCGACGGACTCATTCAGCAGGATCAACGGATCGCGCAAAGACGCGCGATTGCACAGAAGAAAGCCGCATCATGAAGAACTCCATCCAACGCCTCGGCAACATCACGATCGTCGGACTGAAAGCGATCGGACGGAACACCCTCCGCTCGTTCCTCACCGCGCTCGGCATCATCATCGGCGTGGCGTGCGTGATCGCGGTCGTCGCCATCGGCAACGGCGCGACGAAGTCGGTCGAGAACACCATCAACTCCCTCGGCACGAACTACATCATGATCTTTCCCGGCGCCTCGACGTCGAGCGGCGCGCGCATGTTCACCGGCAGCTCCGCGCTCACGGCGGAGGATGCGGAAGGGATCAAGCAGGAATGTCCCGCGGTGGCGTACGTGTCGCCGACCGTGCGCACCGCCGCGCAGGTGGTCGCGGGCGAATTGAACTGGGGCACCTCGATCCAGGGCGCGAGCACCGACTATCCGCTGATCCGCTCGTGGAACGTTGCGCAGGGCACGTTCTTCACCGATCCCGACGTGAAGGCCGCGGCCAAAGTGTGCGTCGTCGGCAACACGGTGCTGGAGAACCTTTTCCCGAACGGCGATGCGGTCGGACAGATCGTGCGCATCAAGAACGTGCCGTTCCGCGTCGTCGGCGTGCTGGAGAAAAAGGGCGGCAACATGATGGGGCAGGACCAGGACGATACGATCATCGCGCCGTACACGACGGTGATGAAGCGCCTCTCCGGCAAGACGAAGCTCGACATGGTCCAGATCTCGGCGGTGTCGGCCGATCAGGTGCAGGAAGCGCAGAACGAAGTCGATGCGTACCTGCGTCAGCGCCACCGCATTCCGCCGAACGGCGATGCCGATTTTCAGATGCGCTCGCAGGAAGAGATCGCGCAGACGCAGGCGGCGTCGATGGGCATCCTGCGAAATCTGCTGCTGGCCATCGCAGCCGTGTCGCTCTTCGTCGGCGGCATCGGCATCATGAACATCATGCTGGTGTCGGTGACGGAGCGGACGCGCGAGATCGGCATCCGCATGGCCATCGGCGCAAAAGGCCGCTACGTGCTGCTGCAGTTCCTGTTCGAGGCGGTGACGCTGTCGATCGTCGGCGGCGTGATCGGCGTCGGCGTCGGCATCGGCGCATCGCTCCTCGTCGCACGCGCACTGAACTGGCCGATCGTCATCACCCCGACGTCGATCGTCCTCTCGTTCGGCGTCGCGGCCGCGGTGGGGATCTTCTTCGGGTTCTATCCCGCGCGGAAGGCGGCCAAGTTGGATCCGATCGATGCGCTGCGGTACGAGTAGCGGTTAATGCACTGCGACCGTGACGATCGTATGCCCCTGCCCCTGCTGGCCTAGTCCCGAGAACGACGTCCAGTCCTCATACCGCGTGACAATGAAGTGATCGTCCCGCCGCGCGAATTGCCACGTCTTCTTCGTCGTGGAATCGCCGTGGAAGATCAGGAATCCGGCGCTCGCTTTGCGCACGTGCTCGGCGGCGAGGGGGAGATCGTCGGCGCCGATCCACACGGTCAGCCGGTTCTCCTTGTAATCGACTTTGCCGATCGAGACTTCGTGCTCGTGCTTCGGCTCTTTCATGTTCAGCACGAGCAGCCGCGCCGGTGCGCCGTTCCACATCACGCGACGCTCCTCCGCGACCGTGCCGAGGTTCAGCATCGCGCTGAAGGCATCGGCGAAATCGATGTCCTCGGCAATGCCGATCGGGGAAATGCTCGACAGCGCGCGGCGCGTATCCGTGTGTGACGCGCGCGCTTCCTCGCCCGCCTTCTCGATCAATGCGCGCGGAATCTCGACGCGGAGCGAATCGGCATCCTGCGACGCCTCGACGCTGATCCGCCTAGCCGACGCATCGTTCGCGAATTTCCCCTTCGTCGAGTCGTGCTCCTCCAGCGACCACGTCACGCGCAGCGGCGATTTCGCGTTGAGTTTCCCCAGGGCGGTCTTCACGCTGGCAAGCGTATCGGCGGAGATCGGCAGAGCGATGCAGAGCAGCAGCACGAGTTGTCGCATGCGTCTGTGACGATGCGAACGTGCTGCCGGTTTCAGCGCGTGCGATGCAGGATCCGCATCGGCTCCGCCTTCGGCGTGTCGTGGAACGAATGGAACATCGGATCGGGACTGCCGGGCAGGCACGGATCGGGCGGCATCGCCACCATCGTGTACCGCGATATGTCGATCTGCGTGTTCACCCAGCGCCGCACCGTGAAGTCCTTCCCCGGCTCATAGCTGCGGATGAAGCTGCGGCCGATGATCCAGTCGGGATCGCTCGGCAGCGGTTGTCCCTGCATCCCGCCGATGACGTGCATCCGCGTGTAGAACTGCAGCGCGAGATCGCCGTACGTCGCGAGCACCGTCTCGTCCGGCGTTGCGTGCGCGCGGAGGTAACCGGCGACGACGCACTCCGGCTCCTTCGGCGGCGAGATCAATTCACCGGCATACGCGATGAGCGGCACGGGCGTGTCATCGAACACTTTCGCTGACTCGAGATTCATGTAGCCGAGCGGCAGACGATGCAGCACCGAGGTGAAGACGAGCAGCGCGACGGCGATCCAGCCAACGATCGCGTTCTTGCGCATCAGCCACGCGAGCGCGACTCCGGTCAGCAGCGCGGCGACCGGAAAGAGAATCGTCAGGTAGCGGAACATCGCCCACGGCGCGAACGCGAGCATCACGCACATCGCGAGCGTCATGGCGAAGAAGAAGCGCGTCGCGGGACGGCGATCGCTGGTCGCGACGAGCACGAGCGGCAGCGGCGCGAGGAAGACGAGGAACTGCACGAGATACGTCCAGAACTGCGTCCACGGGCTCGCGTGTCCGCCCGATTTGCCGAGGACATCGAAGTAGATGACGCCGGGAATCGAGAGCGCCGCGGCGCCTGCGAGTCCGGCGATCAATCGGCGATTCAGTCCGATCAGCGGCGACGCGACGGCGACCGCGACGAGGAAACAGATCGCCACAAAGTAGTTTGTGTAGAAAAGCGCGGCGCCTGAAAACGCGAGCAGCCACGGGCGTTTCTCGAATACCGCGATCAGGATCAGACAGGCGAGCACGTACGCCGGCGCGTGCCAGCGCGACTGGCGCGCGTGCAGGAGAAACCAGACCGAGGCGGTGAGCGCGAGCGCGGCGAAACGGGCGATGAGGATCGATTCGTAGATACGGCGCGCGAGGAGATACGTCAGCGGGATGACGAGAATCGCGAGCAACGCGAACGGCAGACGCGCGCCGAGCGTCGAGTCGCTGATCTTCAGACCGGCCGCGGCAAGGTAGAACTGCGCCCACGGCGACCAGCGCCAGATGTGATTCGCGTCGAAATCGCGTCCCGCTTCCTGCGAGACGACGTTCACGCCGTCTGTCGCCACCGGTTTGCCGAAGTGCACGATGTTGCGGCCGAGGAGCGCGGTTTCGGCTTCGTCCTGCCAGAGACAGCGGCCGCCGAGATTCGCGAGCAGGAGGAGCGCGGCGAGTGCGGTGATCGCCCAGAGGATCGGATCGCGATACCAGCCGGCAGGATCGTCGGTCGGCTGCGGGCGCTTTCGCTTCGCCATCGAGCGCGGATTGTACGCGTGCGCTGCATCACAGCACCTCCACCCTTCCGGCCCGACATTCATCTGCACTTCATGACAAGAAAATTTTTGCTCCTCGCGCTCCTCGCGCTCGCGGTGTGTGGTGTAGGGCAAGCTCTCAGCTTGCCGGGGCAACCCCTCGCCTTACCGGGGCAAGTACCGGGACAAGCTGAGAGCTTGTCCTACACCACCTACACCACGCGCCGGACGATGCCTGCACCGAACGAGCATCTGATCCGCGGCGGTGCGGTGTTCGACAAGCACCGGCTGACCGACGCCATCCCCGCCGAGGACTCGGACGATCCGTTCGCGCTCGCCGAAGACCGCATCGTCATGCCGCTGCGCTATCCGAATCGCACCTTCGATCCGGCGAGCCGCGTGCGCGCGTACGAAGAGCTGCTCGCCATGCGGCGCGCAGGAACGCGCTCGATGACCATCGTCGCGAACAGTCCCGGCACCACCGGTCCGAACGGATGCGCGTGGGTCGCCGCTGGTCCGACCAACATCGCCGGACGCATCACCGGCATCGCCATCGATCCGATCAATCACGATCGCGTCTACACCACCGGCGTCGGCGGCATCTGGCGCTCGAACGACGGCGGCCGGCGATGGGAGCACGTGTCGGGCGACTTCCTCGCCACGATCTTCGGCGCGATCGCAGTCAATCCCACGACGCCGGACGAGATCATCGCCGGCGGCGGCGATCCGAATCGCGGCGACCAATTCCGCGGTGCGATCGGCATCTGGCGCTCGACGTCATTCGGCGATCCGGGCACGTGGACGAAAGTCAGTCCCGCCGCGCTCGATAACCAGATCATCTTCCGCATCGCCATCGATCCGGCCGGCTCGAACGACGTCTATGTCGCGGCGAGCAACGGCGTCTGGCTCGGCACGCACAGCGGCAACTCGCTCACGTTCGCGCGCCTCGGCGGCTTCAACCCATTCGTCAGCGACCTCGCCGTCGATTTCTCCGCGATGCCGCGCAAGGTCTACGCCGGCGTGCAATTCGGTTCCGTCAGCTGGCCGCAGAAAGGGATCTACAAATGGGACGGCGCCGCGTGGAACAAGAAAGACGACGGCATCCCGCAGAACGATCTGAAAGTCATCAACCTGACGTTGTGCGCGAGCAGCCCCTCCACGCTTTACGCGAAGATCGAGAAAACGGACAACTCGCTCCTCGGCATCTTCAAAACGACCGCCGGCGGCGAAGGTCCGAACGCCTGGACGCTCGCGCCGGGCTCCGCTCCGGTGAATGATTCGTTCGCGTCGCCGACTACGCCGACGAGCAACTACAACAGCGTCATCGCTGTCGATCCGAGCGATCCGATGGTCGTGTACACCGGCGGCAAGGACCTCTGGCGCACGACGAACGGCGGCACGCTCTTCGACGACGTCAGCGCCGGCGCCGATCCGAATTACGCGTACGCGACGCACGCGGACAATCACGCCATCGCATTCGATCCGATCAATCCGAAAATTGTGTGGATCGGCAACGACGGCGGCATCGACAAATCGACCAACACCGCGATCGCCCCCTGGCACTGGTTCGGTTCCTCGCACGGCATGCAGACCGCGGAGATGTACGCGCTGACTTCCGAGCGCGAGCATCCGACGCTCCTCGCCGCCGGCACGCAGGACAACGGCAGCGGCATCACGTTAGGCAATTTCACCTGGTACAACATCGCCGCGTGCGACGTGTACGACGTCGCGACCGACGCCAAGAATCCCGACACGCTGTTCGAGACCTGCAACCAGAACACGCTCGAATACGCGAACCCGGTGCCGGGCACGATCGGCTTCGCCAGCAACATCAACTGGGTGACGCCGTTCGCCGCATACGCGCCGGTGGTCACCGATCCGCTGCTCGCCGGCGACGCGTTGATCGCCGGCGGACCGCCGTGCGGAGCGCAGGGATTGCTGAAGACGACCGACGGCGTGCACTTCACGCAGACGAATCTCGCGCCGCCGCCGTTCGGCCGCGTGCGACTGCTCGCCATCGCCGCGTCGTCGCAATTCAAAACGTACTACGCAGGCATCGCGTGGTTCCCGCAACAGAACTGCGCGCCGCAGCCGCAATTCAATCCGACGATCTGGCGCAGCGACGACGGCGGCGCGTCGTGGATGACCACACCCACCGGTCTGCCGAATTTCTTCCCCACCTCGATCGTCGCCGACAACAACGATCCGCTGCGCGCGTTCGTCACATTCGGCTCCGCGACCGGCGCGATCTACATGACGACGAACGGTAAGGACTGGTCGTCGATCGGCGGCAGCGGACTGACCGCGATCCCGCCGTCGTCATCGATCTACAAAACTGCGCTCGATCCATTCGATCCGAATGTCATCTACGCCGGCACCGATGTCGGCGTGTTTCGCGGCGTGCTCACGCCCGGCTCGCCGTCCTCGACGACCTGGACGCCGTTCGATGAAGGCGTGCCGGACGGACTCTGGATCAACGACCTCACCGTCGATCCGGCGACCGGCGTCCTCACGCTCGCCAGCTACGGCCACGGCTCGTATCAACGCGATATCCGTCCGAACGTCGCCTGCGCCGCGCACCGGCTCGTCGTGCGTGACAACGTGTTCGACAACGGACGCGAGCCGTCGCCGTTCGCCATTCCCGACGCTGAGCATCCGATCCCCGATCCCGCGCGCCCCGGCTTCTACAAACCGGACGACACGAACGGCGGCCGCACGTACTGGTGGACGTCGTCCGACATCCGCATCGATGTGCCGTCGAACGATCCTCAGCAGAACACGTTCAACGTCGTCGATTCGATCGAGATGCAGACGTGCCCGACGCTGATCGCGAAATGTCCCGCCGGCACGATGATCGATTCGCCACCCGAGGCGGCGAAGATGGCGCATGTGTACGTACAGGTGGCGAACCGCGGGACGCAAGCCGTTGCGAACACGCGCGTGATCGCGATCTGGACAGCCGTCTCCGCGGCGGTGCCGCCGCTGCCGGCGAGTTTCTGGAGTCAGACCTTTCCGGCGAATGGTCCGTGCGGCGCGCTCGATCCAGCGACCGGCTGGCACCTCGTCGATCCGGCGAATCCGTGTCACACCGTCGCATCGATCGGCACCGATGTGCCGGAGGTCGTGCGCTTCGACTGGGGCGTGCCGATGGGCGCGAACGGACATGCGTGCATGATCACGATGGTCGATTCGGCGGACGATCCGCTCGATCCGAACATCCGCGCGCAGAATCTCGTCGATGCAATCACGTTCGTCGCGCAGTCGCGCCACATCGCGCAGCGCAACCTCACCATCGTTCCGTTCCAGTCGGTGAAGATCAATCCGCCGCGGCTCTATCCGGTGTTCGTGCCACTGCAGATCATCAACACCACTCCGCTGCGAGGCGTCGAAATCGACGTCTCGCAAGTCGATCTCGACGATCCGGTGCGCTTCCTGCTGCGGCCCGGCATCGCGTCGCGCACGATCTCCGACAGCCGTCTGTTCCTCGACCTCGCGCCGGGCGAGAGCACGACCGTCACGATCATGGCCACGCCGCCGCGCAAATCGGGCACGGCACGCTTCTCCGTCATCGAGCGCGCACGCGAGCAGACCCTCGGCGGTAACACATATCTGTTACGGCCCGAATCACAGCATTGAGAAGTCCGTACACTCTTTTGGATGACATCTGCCCATACGTCCGGCACGATCCTGCGCGGCCGCGACCTCGGCGGCATCAGCGTCGAAGAAGTGCTGATGCCGTCCGGACTCTGCGTGCCCGAGCATTCGCACGACGGCGCGCAGATCTATTTCGTGCTGGAAGGCGAGTACGCCGAGGATGAGCATGCGCTCGGTCCGGGCAGCGCGTGGTTCCGTCCACCACATCAATCGCATCACAACGAAGTTCTCGGAACCGACGCGGCGCTGACGCTGATCGTGACGATCGACGAAAACCGTTTCGCGCGCACGCAACGCCGCACCACGAGCGGCCGCGAGCTCCACTCGCTCCTCCTCGGCGAGACGCGATCCGAGCTCCTGCGCGAATTGCGCGATGCGGACGACGAGACCGCGACCGCGCTCGAGGGATGGTCACTCGTGCTGCTGTCGCGCGTGGAGCGTGCGCTCACGGGCATGCCGCCGTCGAAGCCGGAATGGCTCAACGATGCGGTCAGCTTCATGGAGCGCTGCTATCGGCAGCCGCTGTCGCTGTCCGGAATCGCGGCGCATGTCGCGGTTCATCCGGCGACGCTCGCCGCTGCGTTCCGCCGCTTTCATCAGACCTCGGTCGGCGAGTATCTCCGCGGGCTGCGACTCGATTACGCGCGCGATGCGCTGCTGCACACGCCACGTCCGATCAAGGAGATCGCGCTCGACGCCGGCTTCTACGATCAGGCGCATTTCGGACGCCATTTCAAGCGTCGCTTCGGCACGTCGCCGGCGAAATTGCGCGCATACCAGCCGTAACGCGATTCGTCCTAGCTCATCGCGTTTCGCGCGCGGACAATCGCGCTCATGCTCGTCCTCGCTGCGCTCGTGCTCGTCGCAAAAGGCGTGTTCCTGATTCCCGGTCATTTCAGTCCCGGCTCCCAGCCGGACGGAAACACGATCGTCCTTCGCGGCAACGACGGACTCGTGGTCGTCGACACAGGACGCCATCCCGAGCACACGAACGAGATCATCGCGTTCGCGCGCAAACAGAAGCTGCCGGTGACCGCGATCGTGAACACGCACTGGCACCTCGATCATACCGGCGGCAACGCGCTGCTGCGCCGCGAGTATCCGAACGTGCACGTCTACGCGAGCGACGCGATCAACGATGCGCTGCATGGATTTCTCGCCGACTACCGCAAACAGCTCACGGACCGCGCGGAGATCGCATTAATCGATTCTCTCGTCCCACCCGATGAAGTCATCACATCGAGCGGCACACGTACTCTCGCCGGCCGCAAGCTCGAGCTCCATCTCGAATCGAACGCCGTGACCGCCGGCGATCTCTGGCTCTTCGACCCATCGACGAAAACCCTCATCGCCGGCGACCTCGTCACCCTCCCCGCCCCCTTCCTCGACACCGCCTGCCCCACCCACTGGCGCGCCGCCCTCGACGAGCTGTCAAAGGTCAACTTCTCCCAACTCATCCCCGGCCACGGCGCCCCGATGAAGCGCAAAGAGTTCGACCTCTACCGCACCGCCTTCAATCACCTCCTCGACTGCGCGGCCTCTTCTCAATCGAAAGAAACCTGCATCGACGGCTGGCTCAAGGATGCCGCGCCGCTGATCAAAGGCGAGGACATGAAGTACCTCCGCGCAATGGTCGATTACTACATGACGACAAGCCTGCGCGCGGACGCGGCGCATAACGCGAAGTTGTGCGGGGGCTGATTTCTGGAGCGGGCGACGGGACTCGAACCCGCGACCAAGAGCTTGGGAAGCAGAGCAGATGTTTAGGGAATCTTGGTGATGGTCGGGGAAGAGAGTAAACAGCCTCTCCCGATCATCACCATGGGGCGCGAGAGGCATCTGATACCAGCCCGCATACGATCCGGATCGCGAAAAGGAACGTGCATTCTACAACCCGCGTGGCGTAGCAGTTCGAAATGATGGCTTCAATCCGTAATTCGCACCGTCGTTTCCGCCGATAAAATCGTGCCGCTGGCCGACAGCGTCGTTGCGCGAAGCGTCACTAATCCTCGATAGGTCGTCGAGCCGGGGGAGTAGACGGCGGTCGCTTTCTGCTCACTAGTGGAGAGGCCGATGTTGCGGAAGCCGCCGATTGTCTGGCCCTGCGCGTCTGTTGCGGTGAATGTGATGATGCGTCCGGCGGTCACGCTGCCGAGGTTGCGCGAGAGCGTAGCCGTCACGATGATCTCGGTCGATGCTTTCATCTCCACGGTTGCGGGGTCGACTCTCAAGAGATCCGGAAGCGCGGGCACGAACATCAGATTGGTCTCCGCGAGGACGCCGCTCACGGCCGCCGTCAGGCGGGTCGTGACTGCGTCGGGTGGCGTTTGCAGATCCGCCGTGGCACGATTGCGATTGTCGGCGCGAACGACGACCGAATGATTCGTCCCGCCGATGAACGTGCCATAGATGGTCGTGAAGGTCACGTTGCGCTGATCGCCCGTCAATGCCGGTGCAACATCTGCATAGACCTGCAGGATCGTTGCGCCGTCCGCAGGCGGCGCGGTATTCGAAACGGAGATGCGTACGATATCGGCGGCCGAGGGCGGCGTGAAGTCGACCGAGATCGTCCGTACGACTGTCGTTCCAACTGCAGCGGTCACAATGACGTGACCTGGGCTGGTCGAGCTCTGCAACTGCGCAGTGGCAATACCGGTGGCGTCTGCGAGCACGTCGAGTTTCTTCCCGTTCTCGGCCGACGTGCCGACGCCGACGAGCGTGCCGTCCGTCGTGCGGAACGTAATCATCCGATTGGTGGGCGCACTGAGCGGATCGATCTTTGCGGTCAATTGAATGCTTGAAAAGCCGGACGCCGGAATTGATGCCGCGGATGCCGTGAAGAGAAGCACTTCGTCGGGGCCGAGCACGGTTCGCTCGCGCGATCCATGGCAGGCGAGCATCAGAGCGACGGTGAGCAGAACCAGTTTGCGCATGGCAGTCTCCCTATTGCAGGTGCACAACGGCGGCAACCTGATCCGAGAAGCCCGTGTTGTCAGTGACCGTCATGATGACGTTTCGAAGACCGGGCATGCCCGAGACGGTCACCGTGTGTGCGACGGTCGTGTTCACCGGCGTGAGCGTCTTCTGCGTTTGAACCTGTGGCTGTCCGTTCAACTGCAGGTCGGGAAAATCGGGCGCGGAATACGTGACGGTGACGTTTGAGGTTGTTCCGTCGGTCGTCTGACCGTCAAACGTGAGTTGCACCTGGCGCGGCGCAACGAACGAGTTTGGATTCGCCTGACCGTTATCAATGGTGAAAGCCATGGTCGTCTCCTTATTTATTGAAGCTCAGCACTGAGCCGAGCTTGCCGAGCGTCGATTGCACGTCCCAATCGATCGAGAACGCCACGAATGGATCGATCTCCACGCTCTGCTTCGTAATGAGGGGATTGGCATTGGAACGCTTGATTCCTGCGTACCCACCCGACACGCGGATCGACTCGAACAGGCGATATCCGATGGCGCCGACGAGCGCTTTTCCTCCCAGTACACCCGTATAAGAGCCCTCCTCCGAGACGTCGTTGATCGACGCACCGATCATGAACGACAAGCGTGACCATGCATCGCGACTAGGAAACAGCGGCGCTGGCACATGCTTGTTGACCGGATGCGGGTAAATGTTAATGCCCGCGTATGTAAACGTGTCGTTCGGATCGAATATGTGCGCAAACCCGACGTCGGCGCTGATGTAATAGTTCGCCCGAGTCATGAAATCAGGTGTCGATGACGTCAGAAGGGTGATGTCCTGTTCACCAATGACCTCGACACCTTTGACCATCAGATCGAGCGCATCTTCACGTTTTTCGAGTTGTGTCTTCGCGCGCGTGATCGCGCCGTTGACCGCGAGCGCCGTTCCGTGCAAATGATTCAATTCTTTATCCGCAGCATCGATCTGTGCCGCGGTGACGTTGACCTCCTTCGCGATCTTCAGCTGGTCATTGCGCAGCGCGCGGACGATGGCCAGCACCGCATCGACGTCGCTCGCGATTGCGCGCGTCTGCTGGATCGACGAATCGAGAGCATTCGGGAGCCATGCATTGACGAGACTGTCCGGCGCATTGCTCGCGTTGCAGGAATCGTCTCGTTGCAGAGTCTGCGCGATGTCGTCATCGCCATTGCCGGTGAAGAGCACGCGGTCGAATGACGTCACGGTTCCGGTCAGCAGCGAGCCGACGTCCGCCTTGGTCAACCGTTCTGCGTCGATGGCCTTGAGCACATCCTGAACTTTGCTGCTCGTTTGCACGTGACCAATCTCGGCGATCAGGACGCCGCGATTGGTGCAATAGTTCTGGATCGCCAGTGTGCGATTGACTTGAGCGTCGATGACCGGCCTAAGCAATTGTTCGAAGGCGACCTGAAGCCGCTTGTCGTCTGCGTTTATCGACAACGGCGAGGTGTCCGGCGTGATGATCTCGACATTCTGGAGGGCTGACATCCTCTTTGCGACAGCGCGCACGTTCGCGCGCAGATTCACGAGCTCGTTATGCGAAACGCCCTTGATATCGTTGTTCCGTAACATTTCGTCCAGCTGCTGTGTCAATTCCGTCCGAAAACGTATGGACGTGGCGGGATCGATGAGCTTGCTCTCGACATGGAAGGCGAAGCAGTAGGTCTTGTTCGGTTTCAGCTCGGGCGCGGAGAAGAGCAATTGCGAAACATCCTCCGTGCCGGTTTTGAACTTGACCAGCCTGCCTGTCAATTCGCCGCCGACGCGATCAGCCGCCTGCTTGCACTTCTCACTAGGAAAGATCTCCAACTTGCCGCCAGTCGTGCTGGTGTCGACCGCCGAACGAATGTTGAAGATCTCGCCGAAGGGCAGAACGCTGTCGGCGCTTTCACTTCGGAGATCGAGAACGAAATTCGGGATCGACGGGGGCGGGGCGTCACCGGCGGCGGCGTGCGCCGAGACCGCCATGAGCAAGAGAAGACCCGCTATCAATCGTCGCATGCATCCCTCCAAACCATTCATCTGGTCTGGACGGACATGCCAACGGTTTTCCCGACTCCTTCCGGAGAATGCGCTAGTCTCTTGCTCTTCTTACTCGATCTGCGCTGCGTGATTCCAAAGAGAGAGAATAGCGGGCCGAAAATGAAGAGAGCGCGTAAGGTCAGGATCTCGATGGACGTTCGTGTCTGGAGCGGGCGACGGGACTCGAACCCGCGACCAAGAGCTTGGGAAGCTCCTACTCTACCAACTGAGCTACGCCCGCTCGATGTGGCAGATGCCGATCTTACAACATCAGAATCCGCGGTAGATGAACGTCGAATCGAAGGACGCGAAGAGGAACAGGACGACGATCAGCGCGGCGATGCCGAGGGAGATGAGGAGGTCCTTCAGCAGGCGCTTCATCGCGCGGCTCCGAACATCAGCGCCCACATGTGGATCGCTTTGTCGAGCGGCAGGAAGAACGGCACCCAGCCGATGGTGACGAAGAGGAAGGTCGTCGCGATGGCGAGCGCGCGGTACCACGGCGCGTCGCTGAGTCGCGGCACTTTCATGCGGATCACGTTGTACGCGGCGAGCAAGAGGCCGTGGTACACGCCCCACAGGATGAAGCCGGCGCTGAGGCCGTGCCAGGCGCCGACGATCGCGAACGTCACGAGATAGCTGATCGTCGCGATGACGGCGGGATAAGGGCGCAGTCGGGTGCGGAAGAGCGCGCGGCCGGCCGGGGTGAAGATGTAGTCGCGCACCCAGTGCGACAGCGTGATGTGCCAGCGCTCCCAGAATTCGCGGATGTTCGCCGCGAGGTACGGCCAGTTGAAATTCTCCGGCAGGCGGATGCCGAGGATGCGGGCGAAGCCGATGGCGATGTCGGAGTAGGCGCTGAAATCGAAGAAGAGCTGCAGCGCGAACGCGAGCACGATCGTCCATGCGTGCTTCATCGACGATACATACGACGACTCCGCGACGGTCAGCGCGAGCACGTCGGCGAGCAGGTACTTCTTCGCGAAGCCGAAGAGGATGCGGAGCAGTCCGCGCCAGATGTTTTCGGCGGACAGCTCCGCTTCTTGGATTGAAGCGAGAAACGGCGGCAGTCGCTTGATCGGGCCGGCGATGCGCGCCGGTGCGAAGAACGCGAACGCGAGCAGATCGCAAAGCGGCGGACGCGCGATCTTTCCGCGACGCCGTTCGATGACGACATGCAGCAGCTCGAATGCGAGATACGAGATGCCGAGCGGCACGACGATCTGCGGCATCGCTTTGACCGCGATCAGCACACCGACGATGACCATGCCCGCAATCGGCGCGGCGGCGAACAACGCGAGGAGCGTCAGCACGAGAACGAGTCCGATCCAGGCGCCGGCGAACGTCGCGTAGAAGACGATGCCCCACACCGCGAGCGTCATCGCGCGGCGGTGTCGCGGGACGGCGAAGAACGTGATCGCCATCAGGATGAAAATGACGATGAAGCGCAGCTCGGTGAAGATCATTGCGCCGCCTCGTGCGCGAGGAGCGTCGCTGCGACCGCATCCGCGCCGTCCGGCGTGAAGTGCAGCCGGTCGTATTGCAGCGCCGGCGGAATCTCCGGGATCACGATCTCCGCGTACGGCGCGTACGCCGCGTTGAAATTCGCGGCCGCCGCGGGCGCAAGATGCTGCACGTCGATGAGGATGATTCGCTTGTGATGCGAAACCGCGAGCTCGCCGAGATCGCGCAATATCGGCGGAAGTGACGCCTGATCGCCGGATGCACTTCGCGGTGCGAAGAGCGGCACCGGCGGCTGCGGATGAACCGGCGTCTCGGGTTGCGGATGCCGCCCGAACAGCAGCTCGCGTTTGTGCAGATAGAGAGACTGCCGCGTCGACGTACCGAAGAACGCGGCCTGCAATCGATCGCTGTTGCCGTACAGCCGCCACACGCGTCCGAGTTGCGACTGCAGCATCGCTTCAACGCGATTCGATCGCTCGAGATGGAAACGCTGTGCGTCTGCATCATCGACGGGAATCAATTTGCCGAGAATCGGACGCGCCCCTTGTCCCGCGATGAGCTGCACGTACAGCGCATCGACGGAATCGATCACCGACTTTGCGATGAGATAGCTGTCGCCCATCTCCTGACCGTTGATCGCGGCGTTGAAGACTCGCGCGTTGCCGGCGCGCTTTTCGTATCGCGCCGGAATCGCGTCACGCGCATCGATGCCGTAGCCGAAGATGACGGAGTTGCCGAGGAAGAGGACGCGGCGGCGATCGCCGCGCGGATGCTCGCGCAGGTAGCGGACCATCGGACCGAGCGCGAAGAGATCGGAGTTGTCGAAGCGGAACGCCGTGCCGCTTTCGTAGCGCGCGTGCTCGGCACGCTGCAGGACCGGCGGCACGAAGAGATCCGCGATCACGAGCCACGCAACCACGAACACCAGCCGCCGCTTCATACGGTCTTAATCGCCTCGGACAAACAGATCATCTGCTGATCTTCATCGCGCACGAGACGGAATCGGAAGCCGAGTCGCGCGTCGCTGCGCAGCACTTCGACATGAATCGTGATGGTGTCTTCGACATCCGCGTTGCCGTAGTACGCGATGCGGCGGCGTCGCAGCGAGCGCGTTTTCGCGTCGATGCCGAGGGAGCGCAGGGCGAGTCGCTCGGCGGTGTCCATGAACGCGACGTAATTCGCGAAGTAGACGAGGCCTGCACCATTCGTGTCGCGATCAACGTCGATGGTGTATCTGTGGTCGTACGCACCGATGGGCGTCCACGAATCGTCGATGACGCCGAGGCTGCCGCTCTGTTCGGCGGCGCGAGTGATCTGGAACGGGTTCTCTTCGTTCGGCAGCAGCGGCAGCGATGCGAAATCGGCCTGCGCCGGCGGCGCGACGCGAAGGCGGCTGTTGCCTTTCTCCGGCGTGATGAAGATGTTGGCGAAGTGGATGAAGGGCGAGTCGGCGCCGAGGTTTTCCGGGCGATCGAATTGGATCTGTCCTTCGATCGCGATGTTCTTGAAGGCGCGGAGGGAGATCGCGAAGCGGACTGCGTCGTCGAGGCGGAACGATTCGAGCGGCGCCGAATCGGGGATGCGCTCTTCGATGTAGTAGAAGCTCGCGTAGACCTCGCCGCCATTCGTCGTGCGCAATGCCGACAGCGGCAAGCCCGCGGCGGCGGCGATCGAACTCCATTGAAAGTGACCGGCGTACTTCAGCAGATGGTGCTCGGAGAGAAAGCGGTGATTGGTGTGCGGGAGTCCGAGGGTGAGGTCGTAGTGAAAGGTCACGACGCGCGGACCTTGTCGACGAGCGCGGCGATGCTGTCGACGGTTTCGAATTCGGTCAGCTCGTGCCGATTCGGATCGATGGTGATGCCGAATTTGTCTTCGAGGAAGGCCATCACTTCGAGCACGCCGAAGGAGTCGATCACGCCGCTGGAGATGAGCGGGGCATCAAACGAAAGCGCGCTTCCGCGGATGGTGGAGCGGAAGCGCGCGAGGAGATAGGCGGCGATCGTGTCGCGGAGATCCATTCGGAGGAAGGATCTTACCGGAGCGCGGACGTCCCGTCCGCAGTCGTCGGGCGTCTCGCGCGGCGACGCAGATCGCGATCGGGCGAGACGCCCGATCGCTGCGGGCGGGACGCCCGCGCTCCGAAAGCCTCAGATCTTGTTCGCTGTGTCGATCAGAAGCTCTTCGTTGCCGCCGCACGACACGACCTGGCCCTTGACGTGGACCTGCGTGCCGCTCTCCGTGCCGAGCTTCAGCACGGCGTTCTTCGTCTTCTCGCAGACGTTGTAGGTCTTGCCGGTGTCGGAGACCTTGAAGGTGTTCTTGTCGTGATCGTGGAGGAGCGTTCCATTGAGCTCGACGCTCTTGCCGGACTTGATGTCGCACGTCTTCCCGCCGGCGAACAGCGGCATCGCGAGAGCCAGAACCATCAGTGTGATTGCAAACCGTTTCAGCATGTGTGTGTCCTTTCACCCACGAATGTAGTCCCGCAGGCGAAAGGAGTCTTGTCAGGACGGTGAACAGTTTGCGTGAGGATGTGTCACTCGCCCAACGCTCCTCAGCTGGCGATCGCGGGCTGGCCGGTGACCTGTTCCAGTTCCGGTTCTTCCTGCATCCACTCCGTCGACCGGAACGCGTTTTCGCTGCGCGCGATGACCACCGTCGCGAGGCAGTTGCCGATCACGTTCACGCATGTCCGCGCCATGTCCATCAGCTCGTCCACACCGAGGATCACGATCACACCCTCGGCCGGCAGGTTGAACGACGCGAGCGTGCCGAGCAGGATCACGAGCGACGCGCGCGGCACGCCGGCGACACCTTTCGACGTCAGCATCAGCGTCAGCAGCATGACCACTTGTTGTGTCCAGCTGAGCTGCACTCCGGCGGCCTGCGCCACAAAGATCGATGCGAGCGAAAGGTAGAGCGTGGTTCCGTCGAGATTAAACGAGTAGCCGGTCGGCAGCACGAATCCGACGATGCGGCGCGGGACGCCGAGGCGCTCCATGTTCTCCATCGCCTTCGGCAGCGCCGATTCCGACGACGTCGTCGCAAACGCGATCGTCGCCGGCTCTTTCACCGCGTTGAAAAAATCGCGCAGCGGCACGCGGAAGATCAGCGCGACGGGGAACAGCACGAACAGCAGAAAGACGATCAGCGCGCCGTACAGCGTGCCGACCATCAGGCCGAGATTCTTCAGCACGCCGAGGCCGGAGTGCCCGATCGTGTTGGCCATCGCCGCGCCGACACCGACCGGCGCGAACTTCATGACGAACTCGGTGAAGCGGAACATGATGTCGGCGAGCGACTCGCACCAGCCGACGATGAACTTCGCTTTGTCGCCGATGCTCGTCACCGCAAGCGCGAAGATCACGGAGAAGATGACGATCTGCAGCACGTCGCCGTCCGCCATCGCCTTGATGATCGATGCAGGCGAAAGGTGCGCGATGATCTCACCGAAGCTCTGCGGTTTCGCCGGAGGATCGGGCGCGGTCAATCCCTTCGAAACTGCATCCGCCGCTTCCGCTGCTTTTGCCGCCGCAAGTGCCGTGTCGCCCTTCTTCGAAGCTTCCGACGATTCGGCGGCGAGCTTCTTCGCGCGATCCGCGAGCACCGCCTTGTCCACCGGCCTGGTGACGCCCGCGAGTGACACGCCGACGCCCGGCTTCGTGAGGTTCACCGCCGCGAGCCCGATGACGAGCGCGAATGTGGTGACGATCTCGAAGTAGATGAGCGACTTGATGCCGATGCGTCCGACCTGTTTGATGTCGCCCGTTCCGGCGATGCCGATGACGAGCGTGGAGAAGATCAGCGGCGCGATGACGGACTTGATCAGATTCAAAAACAGGATGGAAAGCGGACGCATCTCGACTCCCCAATCGGGCTTCAGCCAGCCGAGGAGAATGCCAAGGGCGAGGCCGATGAAGATTTTCGTGGTGAGCGAGATTTTGGGCATGGGCGAAGGGTAGCAGAGCTTGGTGTGACGCCAAGGTGTCATCCTGAGCCGCAACGACGGCGAAGGACCCGTTCGTCGAGCTCGATGTGGGGGTCCTTCGCCGTCGCTGCGGCTCAGGATGACAGGCGCGGCGCGCAACATCGCGAGAGGGATATGCTTCCTCCGATGCGCTTCAAAAAAAGCCGCTTCGGGCCGCGGCTGGTCAAGGCCGCACGCTCGCGCAATCACAATCGGGATGTGCACGTGTTCGTCGGCGGCACGGGCGCGGTCGGCGGCGCCGCGGTGCTGCAGATGCTCTCGATGTTCGAGGAGATGTTCGCCGTTGCACCGCCGGCGAGTCCGCAGGACGTTCCGGTGCTGCTCGTCACGGGCCGCGGCAAGGATGACATCGACGCATTCGTCGGCCGCCTGGTGAAGTTCACTCAGGCGCGCTGGGGCAATGACGCGAAGCCGCAGCGGTACGAGTCGGGCTACCTCACGCCGAGCGGGATCTACATCGCGATCTCACCATTTCAATTGAAGCCGGTGCCGGGACTGGAGCTCGTCACCGACGCCGATCCGTCGCAGCGCGAATCGGCCGTCGACGAATTCCTCGGCATCGCCGGCGCGAATCGCACGATGCCGCAGGACGCGATCGAAGCGGCGCTGGTGCGGCATGTCCGCGAAGCGCATCCGATCACGAGCTTTCTCGCCGATCGGCAGAAGCGTCTCCGCGACTACGGCGACGATCCGTTCCGCTCGATCCTTCTCGGATTTCCGCTGCCGAGCATCCTCGCCTATCAGATCGACGCACTGAGCGTCGTCGCGCGCTCGTGCGGACTCGGCGACGCGTTCATCGAACATCTCAAGTCGGAGTTCAAACACGCGTTCGCGGACGATCTCGCAGCGGTGAACGCGCGCGTGCTCGTCGCGCACACGACCGGCGTCGGCGGGATGTACGACGAATCGCCGGACGGCCACACGACGCCGCGCCTCGGCTTCGCGCACGCATCGAAAGACGCGGCGCTGCTGCAGAAACACATCGAAGCCGAGGACCTGACGCGCGAGTATGCGAAGCGCGGAATCATGATGCTGGTCACTGCGGCGGCGATCGGCATCGATGAAGTGCGCGTGCGGCACACGGTGCCGCTGCATCGCGACATCGTGCGCAAACTGCGCGACGCGCCGCACGAAGTCTTCCGCGGCTGTCGCTCGAAACGTGAAGGGGGCCGCAACGCGGACGGCACCGCGCGCATGGTTCCGAATCGTCAGTTCCTGCGCGTGTACAAGCCGAAGACGCTGCAACTCGACGGCGGTGTAGGGCAAGCTCTCAGCTCGCCGCGACAAGCTGAGAGCTTGTCGTACACGCCTTTGTTCTTCGATCCGGGCGACGAGCTGCTGCCCGAGTATTCGATCCGCAGCGGCGAGAACGGCTTCTTCAGCGTGTCGAATGCGGATGCGCTGTATCGCGTGATGAAGGTCGCGACGGCGAGCGAGCTCGGACACGTCCTGGCCAGCGTCGCGCTCCTCGGCGACGATCCGAACGTGCCGTGGTTCCGCGACTGCATCTGCTACTACACCGAGACCGCGAGCTCGAAGCAGGCGTTCGATTTTCTCTATCAGCCGCACCTGCTGCAGACGCAGCTCAGCGGCGTCGAGCCGCTCGCGCTGCAGGACCTCGGCTCGGCGAAACATCAGGCGGAGCTGCACACGATCGCGCTGCTGATCATGCTGCATCGGCTACGCACCGCGGACTTCGATGCGATCGATCCGTACGAGCCGGAGTCATTCGACGCGCGGCGATTCCTTGCCGACAACTCGCGCGCGCTGACGTTCCGCGATCTCGATTCGTGGGACCTCGCCACTACGGCCGCGGACCTGAAGACGCTGGTGACCGCGAATCGCGTCGAAGACTTGCTCGCCATTCAGCCGCTGCACGATCCGGGCGTGTTCCCGATGCGCGATCGCGCGCACCTGGCGATCCTCGAGGCGATTCTGCGCGGCGTCTGGAACATCACTTCGCTCGGGACGCCGATCGTGTTCGATGGCGGCGTGCGCTGCGGCTACTACGTCGCGCCGTTCGGCGAGATCGTGTTGAACGAAGACGCGCTGCGTCAGTCGCTCGAATCGCGCAACCTCAACTACGAGCTCGCGGTGAACGGCTTCATCGACATCCGTCCGCATGCGATCGTCTGCCGCGCGAAGACGCCGGCGGACATCGGCGAAGGCTCGATCGCGATCGCGAACGATGTCGATTCGCTGCGCGCGCAGTTGCAGTCGATCGAGCCGTATTCGTTCTTCGCGACGTGCGGCCTCGTCGCGGTGCTGCATCGCCTCCGCGCCCTCGGACGCATGCTGCGCGAAGCGCGCATCGACCTCGGCACGATGCAGGATTTCGAATGGCAGGTGGTGCGCGATGATCGCGGCCACACGATCGTTGTGCCGGGCGCTGTGGAATCGTTCCGCATGATCGCCGAAGGTCAGGAGAAGACGACCGGCACGGAATGGCTCGATGGGATCTGGGGCTACGAGCGGCGGCGGCCGCCGTCGAGAGTCGATGAGGTGATTGCGGCGGTGACGAAGTGAGGAAGTTGCTGATTCTTCTGTTGCTGGTTGCGTGTTCGAAGCAGGAGCCGGCGCCGGCTCGACAGGCGAAGGCGCCTGTCGCTCCACCGGATGTGCACGCAGCGCAGGAGCTGATCGCGAATTCGCCGGAGTTCGGCGATTACCAGTTCACGCATGCGGCGTTCACGTTCGCGCAGAAGACGCCGATGAACGACGGCGCGAAGAAGCTCGCGGCGGCGAAGTGGATTCGAGCCGAGGGCGGGAGCGTCGTGCTGAGCGAGAAGGCGAAGAGCGACAAGCGATTTCTCGTGCGGCAGAACGGATTCATCGATGTCGTGCCGCTGGCGAAGAAAGAGATGATCGCAGCGACGGCGGTGCGTCCGCAGCCGGATGGAAACGTGCTTGTGGACTTCACGTGGAAGTGGGTGCCGAACGAGCTCGGGACAACGATCGGTCAGCCGCCGCCGGATGAGCAGAAGGCGACGGCGAAGCTGATGTGGGACGGGACATCGTGGATGGTGCTGTCGATCATGTGAGGCGCGCCGGCGTCGTCGCAATCGCGCTGCTCGTCGCGATTGGAGCCGTGTCGGGCGCCGTTCGCACGTACGTCATTCTCAATCATGACGCGCAGTTCCTCCTGCGCATCCAGAAGACGATCTACGGGTCCTTCACGCGCGACACGACGTTCGTTGTGTTGTGGACGCGCGAGCTCGTGGTGATCGAAGAGCGATTCGCAAAGCACGATCGGATAATGCTCGTTCATGCGGCCGCGGGTGGCGCGTTTCTGCTCCTCGCGCTGCTGCAGTTTTCGTCGCGCCTTCGCCTTCGATACCGCGAATTGCATCGCTGGCTCGGACGTGTGCTGGCGTTTCTCGCCATCGCGTCCGGCCTCGCCGGGCTGTTCTTCGGTGTAGTGATCCCGTTCGCGGGCGCCGGCGAAGTCACGTCGACCGGCTTCTTCGGCGCACTGTTCGTCTTCGCAATCGTGCGCGCGGTGATCGCGATTCGTGCAGGCCGCATCGAAGTGCATCGCGAGTGGATGATTCGCGCCTACGCCGTCGCCCTCGGCATCTCGACGATTCGCATCGTCGGCTCGTTGCTGCAGACGTTCACACCGCTGTCCATCCGCGAGTTGATCGGCGTGATGTTCTGGCTGGGATGGGGACTTACGCTTGCCGCCGCCGAGGCGTGGGTGCGGATGACGCGCGCTCCCACGCCACGAGCGTGACCATCGTTTCAGGGCTTGTTGTTCGCCACCTCCACGTTCACCACCGCTCCGCCGAAGTCCGCGTCATCGGCGATCGCGCGCAGGAGGAACGTCGCCGTCTCCCCGTCTCTCGCGTCTTTCGGCGGCTCGATTTCCACGACCAGATCCTTCGGACAGCTCTCCGGGTCCATGGCGAATACCGGCTTCTCGAACGGTTGCTCGTCGAGAAGGATCCGCACCGGCCAGTTCGACTTCGACTCGACTCGCAGCTCGATCTCTTTATGCGTCATGACGTTGTTTTCCAAGCGGAACGGCACGCGCGTGGGCGAGCCGGACGAGCCCTGGGTAACGGTGACGTTGCGCTGCATTTCGTTGTTCGCGAAGTTCGCATCGAACGGATAGTCGATGCTGACTTTGATGCAGACATGAATCGGCTCGCCGATCGGCAGGTGCTCCGGCTCGATGGCCCGCACCGGACCCCAGAGCGCGCGCGACGGCGTCCAGTCGAACGGCACGACGGTGGTCTGCAGTCCCGGCAACGCGGCGTTCACGCATCCGAGCTCGAAGAAGCGGCTGAAGTTGCATATGCGCAATCGGCAGGGACAAGGGGCCAAACGGAGCTTACGGTGGAGGCGACGCGCGTTCCCACGATGAGATCGGACCTTCGATGAGGGCGAACGGCCATTGCGGACTGCGGCGGCGCAGTTTCGTCGTCAGGTGACGCCACTCGTATGCGAGCTGGCCTCGCGTGACGCGCAGCTTTGCGCGCGTGCGTAAGTCCGCGATCTTGGAGGCATCCCACGAATAGCGGCGGCGGGAGGCTTCGCGGGCGATCTCGGGTTCAGCGTGTGAGGTGGATTACAAAAGGAGTGCGGCGGCCGTGCCGCCGCTGATTCTCACGAGGGCGGCCATGCCGCCCGCCCCCTCGCGCGGCATGGCCGCGCGGATCAGAGCGGCGGCATGGCCGCCGCACTCCGGCGATATCCGAATTGCCCGCGGCTGCGCCAGCGTGATCACCGGCGTCGCACTCGCGTTTGCGTGGGCGCGGAAGCGTTCGAGTTGCGGGTGATGCGTGTAGCCGCGTGTTGCGGCGGCGAGCACTTTTTGTGCGACGAGGGACCAGAGGCGCATGGGATGGGCGGCAGCGAGCTGCCGCACTCCTTACTTTTTCTTGATGCCGAGGCGGGTGGGGGCGCCGGGGATCTCGGCGAAGACCGGCAGGCCTTTCGCGGCGCCGGCGCGGCGGCCTTTCTGGATCGGGAGCTTCATGTAGACCTGCGTCGAGAGGATCGAGGCGTGTCCGAGGATCTCCTGCACCTGGCGGATGTCGGTGCCGTTCGAGACGAGCATCGCGGCCATCGTGTGGCGCAGCGCGTGCGGCGTGATGTGGCGCTTGATCTCGGCGAGGCGCACATGTTTCTTGAAGATGTTCTCGATCGAGTAGATCGTCAGACGCGTTCCGGAGCGGCCGACGTACAGCGCCTGCGTGTCGAGGTTCCGTTCGTTGCGCAGATCGAGATAGTTCACCAGCGCGTTGACGATCGGCTCGGCGGTCAGCGTGACGATGCGTCCGCGCGTCGCACGGCCGGTGATCTGGATCTGATGCCGCTCGAGATCGACGTCCTTCACATCGAGCGCGACCAGCTCGCCGATGCGGATGCCGGTGGTGAACAGCAGCTCGAGGATGACGTTGTCGCGGACGGCGCAGAAGT
>DATEZA010000059.1:0-7122 GCA_035255945.1 Thermoanaerobaculia bacterium | reverse complement strand
GGCGCGATGCTCACCGATCAGGGCATCATCGAAGGAACGGCGGCGGACACGCTGCGGCTGCGCGCCGCACTCGCGCCCGCCGTGATGATCTTCGCCGATCACGCGGTCAAACACGCGGCGCCTCTCGCGCCGTACGATCCGGTGCAGTCGGCGAAAGATCTGCGTCTGCGCGGACTGGCCGATGCGCTCATCGTCACCGGCGCCGAAACCGGTGCGGCTCCCGATGCATCGCGTCTGCAGCTGCTCGCGCAGGCGGTCGATGCACCGCTGCTGATCGGCAGCGGATTGAACGGGGAGAACGCGTCGATGTTCGAAGACGCTGACGGGGCGATCGTCGGAACCGCAATCAAGTTCGATTCCGACGTCGCCCGGTCAGTTGATGTGAGGAGAGTTGAAACGATCGTCCGCGCCTTTAAAGCGCGCGGCGTCCGGTAACCAGCTGCACGATCAACACGATCACCGCGATGACCAGCAGCAGATGGATCAGCGATCCTCCCACATGCAGCGCGAATCCCCCGAGCCACATGATCACGAGAATCACGATGATGAGCCAAAGCAAATTGCCCATGTCGCATTCCTTTCTGCCGGCTCAACAGTGCTAAGGCCGTGCCTGATAAGAAGAGGGGAGACGGAGAGACGGAGAAACGGAGAGACAGAGGAGAACGACCAGGGCCGCCTCCGTCTCCCAGTCTCTTAGTCTCTCCGTCTCTTAGCCTCTCCGTTTCTCCGTCTCTTCGTCTCTTAGTCTCTCCGTTTCTCCGTCTCTTCGTCTCTCCGTCTCTTCGTTTCTCCGTCTCTTAGTCTCTCCGTCTCTTAGTCTCTCCGTCTCTCCGTCTCTCCGTCTCCTCGTTTCCCCGTCCAATCGCATAAACTACCCTCACCCGCTTTCCAGAGAGGTGTCCGTATGTCTTTGCGTCACGTCACCCGTGCGCTCGTTTTTCTGTTTGTCGTTTCGTCCGCGGCGGCGAACGCCGGCACGGTCGTGTTCGGGCCGCGCTCGTATGCGTACACGGCCGGTTCTCCGCAGCATTTCAGCGACACGATCAGCGTCGATCCTTCGTCGCGATGCGACGGCAAGGCGGCGTTCGTCCTGCGCGTCGAGAGCTCCGGCATCTCCAGCGCGCGCGTGTCGCTGAATGGCGTGGTGGTGCGCTCGGAGTCCGATTTTTCGGCGTCCGGCGCATTGCTCGCGGAATTGCCGGCTGCACTCAATGACACGAACCAGCTCGCCGTCGAGCTGCAGGGCGGTCAGAAAGGCGGCTGGCTCGTCGTTAGCGTAGTCAGGGAGATCGAGCAGCAGCCCGGCCTCGAGCGCAGATACACGCTGACCGCGAACGAGCTGACGTTCACGGAAAACCTGACCACCGCCGGCGGTCCGTACGCCGTCTACGTTTCGAGCAGCGCGAAGAGCGGCTCGCTGCAGCTCGACGGCACCGAGCTCGTCTCCGCGAAAGATCTCGCGTCGGGCACGCTGATTCGCCGCGCCGTCACGCTCGCGGCGACGAGCGCGCTGCGCCTCACGCTCAAAGGCAAGCCGGGCGACAGCGCCACCATCACCTTCAAACAGATCCTCGACGAGAGCGCGTGCGGTCCGCACATCCGCATCGACACGCCGGCGGAACAGGCCACCATCACGACGCCTGTCATGACCGTCACCGGCACCGTGACCGGCACCGGAGACGAAGGGGTGAGCGTCAACGGCCTCCCCGCGATTCTGGAGCGCAATCACGCCGGCACGGACGCCGATCCGTTGCGCTGGGTGGCGCAGCCTGCGGTGTCGGACGGAGCGGTCACACTCACCGCGACCGTCGTGACCGCGGCCGGCCAAACTGCGAGCGCGATACGAAACGTGACCTTCGCTCCCGATCCCGCGGCGATGACCCTGCGCGCTTCGCGAAACGACGTCATGACCGGCGATGCAGTCTCCTTCGAGCTGATCGGCATCCCCGCCGGCGCCTCGCTCATCGAAGCCGATCTCGACGGCGACGGCGTGTTCGAGCTCTCCCAGCCCTCGGCCACGCTGCCGCGAACGACGTACAGCACCACCGGCCTGCGTCACGTCACGGTGCGCGCGACGACCGCCGGCGGCGCGACCTCGCTCGCCGATGCGTGGATCAATGTGGAGGACATCGTCACCATCGATCACATCCTGCGCGCCCGCTGGAGCGCGTTCGTCGATGCATTCGCGCGCAACGATTCCGCTGCGGCTGCGGAGCTGATGGTGCCGGGACATTCGCGCGCCCGCTACCAGGATGCAATCGAGCGATTGCGGCCGCACCTGCCCGAGATCGCGCAGGAGATGACAGCGATCGACACCGTGTATGTCGGCGCCGATTACGCCCGCTATCTCATCACGCGCCACGAGAACGGCCAGGACTTCGGCTACTCCATCTTCTTCCTGCGCTGCAGCGACGGCGTCTGGCGCATCGCGCAATTCTGACCGGGAGCATGACGATGAAACGAATCACGATCCTTCTCCTCGCCATCCTGCTGATCCCCGCCGGATCCGCGCTCGCCTACGACCCGACGCTCGTGCATCCGAGCATGGCGAAGCACGCCCTCATCAACGCGAAAACGCAGCGCGATTTCCTCAAGCCGCTCGGCTTGTCGGACAGTAAGACATATGACGGCAAACTGCTGAGCGCTTGGCTCGCGGCCGGAGCACACGACGAAGACGGGCTGCTGCCGTTTCCGCGATCGTTGAATCATTTCTACGATCCGGTTCACGACAAGCAGCTGCGTCACCGCTTCTTTCCGTTCTTCTGCTTCTACACGCCGCTCGGCGAGCGCGCGCCGAATTGGGGCACGAACAGCACGCTGAACGTTTACGACGTGGCGAACGCGAAGCAGGAGTACCTCACGTCACTCACCGCGCAGACGCCCGATCTTCGCGACAAGAGCACGGCGAAGTTGTTCCTCGACCTCGGCCACATCGTTCATCTCATCCAGGACATGGCCCAGCCCGAGCACACGCGCAACGATCAGCACATGTACGGCGAGTCGCCGCTCGAGCCGGGAAGCATCTACGAGCTCTTCACGCAACGAATCCTGGACAAGGGATACAACGGCATCACTCCCGATCAGATGCAGCCGATCCTCCTGGACGGCTACACGATCGTCGCGCTGCCCGATTACCGCGACTACTTCGTCACCGCCGATCGCCGCGGCATGTCCGATTACTCGAACAACAATTTCGTGACGCAGGACACGAACTTCAACGCGGTCGATCGGGAGTGCGATGACGACAATTTCCTGCTGCCGTCACTCAACGATGCGACGGTGACTCCGAATGCGACGGTGAAGATCGAAGAAGTGCTCGTGCCACCGTTCTTCAACACCAAGGCGACGATCCCGGTCGCGTACTTCACCTGGAAGCACGACGTCCTGGACAACTACACGCTCGGCACGGATCAGCAGCACATCCTCACCCGCCAGTCGTTTCTCGATTTCGAAACGAAGAAGTATCTGGTCAAGGACGCCGCCGGCAATCCGCTGACGATCTACTCGCTCGACGAAGACTCGTTTTTCGATCAGGCCAAGCTGCTGATGCCGCGCGCAGTCGGCTACTCCGGCGGCATGCTCGATCACTTCTTCCGCGGATCGATCGAAGCGAAATGGAAGAAGAACGGCAGCGACAACGCGTTCATCGTCTCGATCAAAAACAAGACCGCCGAGGCGATCGACAACGCGAAGGTGAAGTTCTATGTGCGCGTGCAGGATGGAACGATCGACAACCTCGAGCTCGGCTACGACGCCGATCTTTTCCATCTCGGCGCCGCCGGCTCGAGCGACGATTCGATTGACATCCCGATCACGATCGGCGGTATCGCGCTGCCGGCTGGACAGCAGATCCTGAGGTGCGAACGGCGGGTCGTCATCACCGGCAAGCTGGGCGTCGAACAGAACGCGATCATCGGACTGGTGCAGCCGCCCGAGGCGGACAAGATCCTCATCGCAACATTGGCCGGTCTCAAGCTCGTGGCGACGGACGGGAGCAGCTCGCAGCTCATCTGGCCGGCGCCGATCAATCTCAATCCGTTCTTCGCGCCGGGGACATTCAATGCCGGGCCGTACTACGCACCCGACGGCCATTCGATCGCGGCGCTGTTGAAGGTCAATCACCGCGACGCCGTCGCTGTCGCCACGACGATTCCGCCGGTTTCGTTCGATACATTGATGCCGCCGAATCCGAATAATTACATCTACCAGATCGTCGGCGCGCCATTGTGGAACGCGACCGCGACTCAGCTCGCGTACTGGATCACCTATTCCTGTGCGGGTCCGAATTGTCCGTTCGGCTTCAAAGAGGGCGTGATGGTCGTCGATACGACGACGGGCGCAGGCTCGTTCCACGATTTCAGCGATCCGAATGCGGAGTGGCGCAGCGCCACGATCCTCGGCTCCACGGCGTGGAGTGGAAATGGCCGTTATTTCGAGTACACCGGCTATCGCTTCGACCTGTTCACGAACACGTTTGCCAAGGCGCCGGCGGTCGGCGGTACGCGTTCATTCGACGGCACGAAGGCGTATTTCCCCAGCAGCACCTCGGCGCTCACGGCACCGATCAGCGATCTGATGGAGTACGACTTTACGACCGGTACGACACAGCTGCTTTTCGCGCACAACGCGGATTACTTCGTCAGTCCGGCCAACAGGATTCTCCTTTCGCCCGACGGCACCAAGCTGGCGTTCGAATACAGGGCCAACAATCCCAATAACCCCGTGCTGCATAAGATGATGATTTACGACCGGACGACCAGCACCACGAGCCTCGTTCCGCTCACCGATGCGTTCTTCTCGCTGGTCGTCTGGCCTCCGCAGTGAGGGAGGTCAGTCGCTCTTCTTCGGCCGCTTCCACTTCTTCGCCCTCGCGGATCTCTGCAGATCCGCGAGGGTGACCGGCCGCACTTTCGGCCGCAGCGGCGGGATCGCGATCCACACGATCCAGAGCGGGATGCAGCCGAACGACTCCCTGCCGAAGTAGTCGCGGAAGACGAAGTTCGTCATGTCGACGTCGAAGCGCTCGGCGAATTTGTCGATGAATGCCTGCGCGTCGGCGCCGTCCAGGCCGAGATCGTGCTGGAGGCGATCGGTCTCATTCAGTTTGTCGGGATCGAGCTTCAGCTCTTCCGCGACGAACGCGCGCAACGCGGCGATGATCATCGGATGAGATCGAGCCCTGTCTCTTCGTCGCGCGTGCGCGTGAGCTCGTGCTCGAAGCGCGACAGGTGCAGCTCGAGCGTCGGGTAGACGATGCCGCGTTTGAGGTGACCGCCGATCGTGGAGCCGTTGCGGCGGCCGAGGACGACGTGCGCGTGAGTCTTTTTCGGCGTGACGTTGCCGGAGAGAGCGAGCACTTCGACCTGCTCGCCGACCGGGATGTCTTCGTACTGCTTCGTGTCGCGATTCCAGTACGCGATGACCGAGCGCTCGAACGCGCCGATCGCCTGGAACCACGCGGACGCGATGCCTTCATCCGCGACGTAGCGCTGCAGCGTTTCCAGCACTTCGTCGCCTTTGTCGAATACGAGAACGTTTCCATGCGCGCGCATGGCGCCGCATCTTAGTGGAGAATCGCGCAATGCGTTTTTTCATCGTCGATGTGTTCGCGGAACGGAAGTACTCAGGCAATCAACTCGGCATGTTCGTGCTCGATCGCGACGCCGAAACGAGCGAGCTGCAGCAGATCGCGAAGGAACTGCATTTCTCCGAATGCACGTTCGTGCGTCCCGGTCTGCGCGACGGCGGATTCGACGTCCGCATCTTCACGCCCGACATGGAAGTGCCGTTCGCCGGACATCCGACGCTCGGCACCGCATTCGCGATTCGCGAGCTGCTGCACTGGTCCGACGCGCCGACGATCACGCTCAACCTCGGCGTCGGCCAGATCCCGGTCGCGTTCAACGCCGGCATGCTGACGATGCAGCAGAAGCAACCAACGTTCGGCCCATCGATCGATCGCCGCGCTCTCGAAGACATCCTTGGCGTCGAAGAGATCGACGACCGCTTCCCCGTCGAAGTCGTCTCCACCGGCCTCCCCTCGGTGATCGTGCCGCTGACCTCACTCGATGCACTGCAACGCTGCCGTATCGATCACGAGCGTTACGCGCGCTTTCTGCGCGACGTATCGAAATCCGCGATCCTCGTCTTCACGCCGCTTAATGACATCCGAGTCCGCGTGTTCGTCGATGACGAAGGCTTTTTCGAAGATCCCGCGACCGGCAGCGCGAACGGCAATCTCGCCGCGTGGTTCCTGCGACACCACTACTTCGCGTGCACCGCGATCAAGTACCGCGTCGAGCAGGGCTTCGAGCTGGGACGCCCGTCGATTCTCGAGATCGCAGCGAGCGAGGAGCACGGCAGCTACGAGATCCGGGTGGGCGGCCGGGTGGTCCCAGTTGCGCAAGGAACGCTCTACGAAGTGTAGGACAACCTCTTAGGTTGTCCCTTGGTTGTCGGGAGGGACAAGCTGAGAGCTTGTCCTACACCAGGGGCTCCGAGGTAGGTTTTGCGGCGTGTTTGAGGCGCGGCATGCGTATCGGCGGCATCTGCCGCATTTTCAAAAACCGGATCGGTATTACTTCATCACCTTTGTCACGAAAGGCTGGTGGGTGATGCCACCCCCAGCGCGCGATCTATTGATGCCGCACATTCTGTTCGATCACGACCGCGTCATGTCGTTGTACGTCGCGGTCGTCATGCCGGATCACGCGCATCTGATTCTTTCGCCATATGTCGCGTTGGGAAAAGTGACGCAAGGCATCAAGGGTGCGTCCGCACGATCCATTAACCAACTCGTCGGTCGAGAAGGCCAGCTCTGGCTACACGAATCCTTCGATCACGAGCTGCGTCAGGACGAAGGGCTCCGCAAAAAGGCGGAGTACATCTGCATGAACCCCGTCCGCAAAGGCCTATGCAACACCCCCGACGAATGGCCCTGGCTCTGGCGCTCCTGGTGTACGACAAGCTCTCAGCTTGTCGCTGGAGTTTGGCAGCTCCCGAGGTTGGCGTGGCCGAGAACATGAACGTGTAGAAGGAGTTGGTTCGTCTCTGTTACACTAGTCATATGACTAGTCGTAGAGGAGGCGGGGCATGGGCTTTCCGACCAAGGTGCAGACCATC
>DATEZA010000058.1:0-5217 GCA_035255945.1 Thermoanaerobaculia bacterium | reverse complement strand
CCTTGTCCATCGTGATCGAGCCGCGGTCGGGCGTGAGGAAATCGCGCCGCGCTCTGAATTTCTTGATGAACGAGAAGATGTAGTCCCAGCGTCCGCAATTGAGTCCCGCGGAGTGATCGCGCAGCTCCCACAGGATCTCGTGCATCTCGAACGACGCGAGGATCGTCTCGATCAGCACCGTCGCGCGGATCGATCCGTTCGGAACTCCGAGCTCTTTCTGCGCGCGGACGAAGACGTCGTTCCAGAGCCGCGCCTCGAGGTGCGACTCCATCTTCGGCAGATAAAAGTACGGACCGGTGCCGCGCGCGATCAGCTCTTTCGCGTTGTGGAACAAGTAGAGCGCGAAATCGAACAGCGATGCGCTGACCGGCTGGCCGTCGACGTGGACATGCGCTTCGACGAGATGCCATCCGCGCGGACGCACGAGCAGCGTCGCGGTCTTTTCGTTCAGCTCGTACTTCTTGCCGCCGGACTCGAACGTGATCGTGCGGCGCACCGCATCGATCAGGTTGAGTTGGCCTTCGATGTTGTTCGCCCACGTCGGCGCGTTCGCGTCTTCGAAGTCGGCCATGAAGACGTTCGCGCCGCAGTTGAGCGCGTTGATGATCATCTTTCGATCGACCGGTCCGGTGATCTCGACGCGGCGATCGAGCAGGTCGGGCGGAATCGGCGCGACGGTCCACTCGCTCTCGCGGATCTCGCGCGTCTCGGGGAGGAAGTCGGGAAGCTCGCCGGCGTCGAGCCGCTGCTTCCGCGCCTGGCGGTTCGCAAGCAGCTCTTCGCGACGCGGATTGAATTCGCGCTGCAGGAGCGCGATGAAATTCAGAGCGTCAGGCGTGAGAACTGCTTCCCATTCAGCAGGGACTTCGGCGCGGATCTCAACGCCCTCAATTGTCGTCATCACAACCATGTAACAATGATGAGCAGTACACGCGCCAATATCAATAAGCTGAGCTATTTCAGTGTGTTAGCTTGTACGTGTTTGTAAATTTACGAATGTAAATCTGAAAATAGCTGTAAAATGCGTTTCTAGTCGGAGGAGCTATGCGACATGCCTTCGCCGTCGCAGTCTTTGCGCTCGCCGTTCCGTTGCTGGCCGGGCCGGCCACCGATTCACACTTCATGGTCCGTGCCGTTTCAGGTCCGGCTGACGTCGTCTGGTTCGCCGTCACGCTTCCGCACAATCCGGTACGAAACGCGCCGACCTCGATGCAGGTCGTGGCGCAGAACTCGAGCTACCAGACGGTGCCGGGCTACACCGGCACCGTGCACTTCAGCGCCGACGATCCCTCGGTCGAGCTGCCGCCCGATTACACCTTCACCGGCGCCGACGCCGGCTCGCACACGTTCACTGTCATCTTCCATCGCGGCTATCAGCACCAGGTCTGGGTGACGGACCTCAACAGCGGCGCCGGCGGATCGGCCGAGGGCTTCATCGTCTGTCCCGACATCACGCTTACGGCGACGAATGACGGTCCGATCTGTCCCGGCTCGATGGTGACGCTCAGCGCATCGACCAACGCGACGAGTCCGTCCTGGAACTGGCATGCCGCGCATGGCGCCGCCGGATATCCGACCTACTACACGCAGACGGCGGTCGCTCCGTACGCGTCGGCGTGGGAGGTCTACATGGATGACGCCGGCACCGGCTGCCACGCATCCGCGCAGACGAATGTCGAATTCGAGCCTCCACCCGACATCACGATTCCGCAGTCGACATCAGGCGATTTCACCGCGAGCATCGCGAGCGATCCCAACGGACCGTATTCGAACATTCAATGGAGCGTAGGCGACGGCACGATCATCGGCGGCGCCGGCACTGCGACGATCACCGTTCGTCCGAACGGCGGCGTGTCGCGCGTGAGCATCGGCGTGACCGCCACGCGCATCGCGACGAACTGCACGCGATCGGAGAGCGACCTCTACGTCGATGTGAATCCCGCACCGCTCGACGTCACCGTCACGACGCCGCCGAGCGTCTGTCCGAATGCGACGAACATCAGCGCGTCGGTTCCGGATAACGGCCAGGGCGCGGTCTACACGTGGCAGGTCAACAACGGCACGCTCGTGAGCGGACAGGGCACGCGCACGATCGTGTACAACGCCGGCGCGAGCAGCAAGGTCTTCATCTTCATCACCGTGCAGCGCAACAGTCAGAACCTGAGCGGCTCCGCGGAAGTGCCGATCGCATCACCGACGGTGATGGTTTCGGGCGGCGGAGAAATCTGTCCCGGACAATCAGCGGTCGTCACCGCGACCTTCTCCGGCGTGCCTCCGTTCAGCGCGGCCTGGTCCGACGGCGTCGTGCAGAACGGCATCAACACGTACTCGATCGATCGCACCGTCACGCCCGATGCATCGCCGCTGCTGATCGCGCACTTCGCCGATTCATCGTGCGACGGCACCGCAACCGGTGAAGCGCGTTTCATGCTGCTGCAGGACGCGTCGATCGACACGCAACCTGCCGACACGTCGGTGCTGGCCGGCACGGCCGCCACACTCTCCGTCGGCGCGTTCGGCGATCACCTCTCGTTCCAGTGGTTCGAGGGCACTGCGGGCGACATGTCGAAACCAGTGATGACCGGCGCCAGCACATTCACCACGCCTCCCCTCGGACACACGACGTCGTACTGGGTGCTCGTGCGCGGAGCATGCGGTGCGGCGGAATCGCGCGCGGCGACGGTGACGGTCGATCCCCGACGAAGAGCAACAAGGAGATAGCACGATGACTGCACGACTCGGCACGAAGGTCCGCTCGCTGCGCCGCAAGGAAGGTTTGTCGCAGACCGATCTCGCGGCCCGGCTCGACATCTCGCCGAGCTACCTCAACCTCATCGAGCACAATCAGCGGCCGTTGCCGGCGCATCTGCTGTTGCGCGTGGCGCAGACGTTCAAGGTCGATCTCGCCACGTTCGCCGATGACTCGCAGGCGCGGCTCGCGGCCGATCTGCAGGAAGTATTCGGCGATCCGCTCTTCGAAGATCACGCGCTGACGACGAACGATCTGCGCGAGATGGCGGAGAACTCGGCGGCCTCGCGCGCGGTGATTGCGCTCTATCACGCGTACCGCGCGCAGACCGATTCGGTGCGCGCGCTGGCGGCGAAGGTGTACGACGGCCGCGATTTCCAGGGCGTGAATCCGGCGCATCTGCCATCCGAGGAAGTGAACGATGTCGTGCAGCACAACATGAATTACTTTCCGGAGCTCGAGGCGGCGGCGGAAGACGTCGCGCGGCGTGCGAGGCTCGATCGCGCGGACCTCTACGGCTCGATGATCAGCTATCTGCGCAGCCAGCACGGCATCAACGTCAGGCTGACGCCGGTCGGCCGCGATCGCGTGACCGTGCGCCGTTACGAGCCCGAGCAGCGCGTGCTGTCGCTCTCCGAAGTGTTGCCGCCGTGGAGCCGGCACTTCCAGCTCGCGCATCAGATCGGATTGCTCGACGCGGCCGCGGTGATCGATGCGGTGATCGCGCGCTCGCAGTCGCATCTCACCACGCCCGATTCGGTGAAGCTCTGCCGCATCGCGCTCGCGAACTCCTTCGCCGCGGCGTTCCTCATGCCGTACGACGACTTTCTGCGATTCGCGCAGGACGTGCGGTACGACATCGAGCTGCTGCAGCATCACTACACCGCGAGCTGGGAGCAGGTCTGTCATCGGCTCACCACGATGCGCAAGCCGGGCGCGTCGGGCGTGCCGTTCCACTTCGTGCGCGTCGACATCGCGGGCAACATCTCGAAGCGATTCAGCGGGACCGGCATCCGCTTCGCGCGCTTCTCCGGATCGTGTCCGCGATGGGACGTGCACGCAGCGTTTCTCACACCGGGACGCGTGCGCACGCAGCTGTCGAAGATGCCGGACGGTACGGCATACTTCTGCGTCGCGCGCACGATTCGTAAATCGTTTGGCTATGCATCGGGCGATGCGTTGATGGCGGTCGGCATCGGCTGTCCGGTCAACGACGCGCGCAAGATCGTCTACGCCGACGGCTACGATCTCGACAACCTCGACGCCGCGGTGCCGATCGGCACGACGTGCCGTCTGTGCGAGCGGATGGATTGCGATCAGCGCGCGTTCCCGCCGCTACAGCACGGAATCGTCGTCGACGAGAACATTCGCGGGCGCTCGTTCTACTCGCCGAGCGTCGACGACGTGATGCTCGAACCGGCGCTGCCGGTGAAGAGAAAGCGGCGCTAAGTTCCGAAGCGATACTGCAGCGCGCGCCGGATGTCATCGAGCTCCTGCGATTCGCCGGCGCCGAGCGGTTTGGCAATCTCGATCGGCTTCACCTCGCCGTTCGCGAACGAGATCACGCAGTAGTCCGCGCCGGGCGGCTCGGTCACGTCCGCGATCTCGTCGCCTTCGCGCCCGATCTCCGACATCGCTTCCCGGGCCATCCTTCGCAC
This sequence comes from Thermoanaerobaculia bacterium, assembly GCA_035255945.1. Taxonomy (GTDB): domain Bacteria; phylum Acidobacteriota; class Thermoanaerobaculia; order Gp7-AA8; family Gp7-AA8; genus JAJPHC01. Next base: position 810 of record DATEZA010000058.1, on the reverse strand, counting down.
ACGATCCTCGAAATCGGTCATGAGGGGCGGATAAACAAAAAGCCCGCCATCGCTGGCGGGCTCCTCTTGGCCTCGACAAGCTGAGAGCTTGTCCTACACCGTCGCTTTGACGCAGAACTGATCGAACGCGGCTGTCAACTCGGCGGCGATCTGCTCCGGGCCGTGGCCTTCGATGTTCCAGCGCTCGAGCATCTTCACCACTTCGCCGTCGCGAATCAGCGCGATCGACGGAGACGACGGGCGGTAGCCGACGAAGTACTCGCGGGCGCGCGTCGTCGCTTCGCGGTCGTTGCCGGCAAAGACGGTGATCATGCGGTCCGGAAGGACGTTGTGCCGGAGGGCCATCGCCACACCGGGACGCGCCATGCCGGCCGCGCAACCGCAGACCGAATTGACGATCACCAGGACCGTGCCCTTCTTTTCGCCGAGGACCGCGTCGACCTCCGCCGCGGTCTTCGTCTCCTGAATCCCGAGTCGCGCCAGCTCCTGCCGCATCGGCGCAACGATCATTTCATCGTACATGTTTGAATTCCTCCGTTCGATCGCCAGTAAACAATGATCATACGCCGCAAAGTTCCCCTCTCCCCGCGTCGCGGGGAGAGGGGCCAGGGGTGAGGGGCCGGCGGCCGGCCCTTAATGCCGCGCCTGCGTATCCACCTCGATCGACCGCACCATCGCGTTCAGCGTGCTCTGGTACTTGCTCGCATCGCGATCGGGCGTCACGAACAACAGGTAGATGAGATGCTCATCCGCCAGCTGCCGCGTCACGACCGTCACACGCTCGGTAATGCCCGTGTTCGGGTTCGTGCC
>DATEZA010000057.1:0-2114 GCA_035255945.1 Thermoanaerobaculia bacterium | reverse complement strand
GCCTTGGGCTACCTACGCTGCCGGCCGTGCCGGCCTGCTGCCGAAAATCGCGCGGCCGACGCGGACGATCGTCGATCCTTCCTCGATCGCCGTTTCGAAATCTTCGCTCATGCCCATCGAAAGATGCCGCAAACCGAGCGCATCGCGCATCGACCGCAGCTCGCGGAAGTATGGACGCGACTCTTCGGGAGTGCCAACTGGCGGAATGGCCATGAGTCCGATGACGTGCAGCGAATCGAGAGCGGCGGCCTGCTTCGCGATCGATGCGACCTCGCCGCGCGCGATGCCGCTCTTCTGCGGCTCGCCACCGATGTTGATCTGCAACATGATTTCGAGACGTTTGCCCTGAGCGTCCGCAGCGCGGGCGAGCTTCTCCGCGAGGTCGAGCGAATCGACCGTCTGGATGACGTCGAACAGCTTCACGGCGTCTTTCGATTTGTTCGTCTGCAGATGTCCGATGAGATGCCACCGCGCGACGCCGCGGACGAGCGGCTTTTTCTCGCGCGCTTCCTGCACGCGGTTCTCGCCGGCTTCCGTGATGCCGGCCTCGATCGCTTCATCGACGAATGACGCCGGGAACGTTTTCGATACGGCGACGAGCGTTACCTCTTCGCGCGAACGGCCCGCGCGCTCGCACGCGCTCGCGATGCGCGCTTCGACTTCGGCGACGTTGTCACGAATGGACACGGTGCCGTTCGATCCATCGGTCATTCGGAGTGCGCTCGGGACGGTCCAGCGCGGCGTTGGCCAAACGATCCGCGTCCTTGTTGCCGGCGCGAAGCGTGTGATTGATCTTAAATTTTTTGAAATGCCGCGTCATCGATTTCGCGCGCTCGTACAGCGGAACCAGATTCGGATGTTTGACGCGATATTTTCCCAGCATCTGCTGGACGAGCAGCAGCGAGTCGGACACGATCTCGACCTCCGTCGCGCCTTCCGCTTTCGCGGTCGCCAGCGCTTCGAGGAGGCCGGCGTACTCGGCAACATTGTTCGTCGTCGTGCCGAGGAAGCCGGAGATCTCGAGGATCTCGCCGTCTTCCTTGCGCATGTAAACGCCGTACGAGGCCGGTCCGGGATTGCCGCGGCATGCGCCGTCGACGTGGGCGGTGATCTTCAGGATGTGGGCGTCTCCAGGTACAGGATGCGGCTGCAGCCTTCGCAGTGAACGAGATCGCCGCGCTTGAGCTGCTGCATCACGGCGGGGCGGACCCGCGTGCGGCAACCGCTGCACGAATCGGCGATCACGTGCGCGACGGCGACGTTCTGGCGCTGCTTGAAAATGCGATGGAATTCGCGGCGCAGGCGTTCGGGAAGCGTCGCTTCGATCGCGGCTGCCCTCCCCTTCAACTGCTCGACTTCGGTGCGCAGATCGCCGAGCGAGTGCTGCCACGCCTCGTGCTCCATATCCCAACGCGATTTCAGGTCGACGCTGCCGGCGGCGAGGTCGTCGTGCTGTTTCTGCAGCGCCTCGGTGTCCGTCATCGTCTTGAGCGTCGAGTCCTCGAGCTCCTTGACGTGTTTGCGGGTGGAGTCGATCTCCTTCCACGCCGCGGCGTACTGCTGCTGATTCTTCACCTGCATCAGCTGCCCCTGATATTTTTTCAGGAGCTCCTGCTGGTCGGACAGTTCGCCGTCGACGCGGCGCCGTTCCTTCGAGTGCTGCTCGATCTGCTCGCGCAGCCGCTCCATGCTGGAGTTCACGTTCTGCCATTCGCGGTCGACCGCGGCGAAGGACTCCGGCTTGTTCGTCAGTTGTTTTTCACGATCACCGAGCTGCGACAGGACTGTTTGCAACTCCCAAAGCTTTTCAACGTCCTGATTCAACAAAGGCCTCCAAAGACGAAAAAGGCGTTCCGGTATTGGAACGCCTGTGTGGGATGAGAATGCCGGACCGGTCGATCGAGCGTGGGGCCGGCGGCGAACGATCGTCCAGCCGTTCCGCGCCGGCAGGCGAGCAAATCGTTCGTGAGGTTTGAGGTGACGCGCATCGTTGCCTGGTGGGTCCACCAGGATTCGAACCTGGGACCTGCCGGTTATGAGCCGGTAGCTCTAACCGCTGAGCTATGGACCCGGACGCGCGATTCTAGCAAAAGGGACGGCTGTGTCGATGGAAA
>DATEZA010000056.1:0-14446 GCA_035255945.1 Thermoanaerobaculia bacterium | reverse complement strand
CGCAACGCTTCCAGCACGAGCGCCACGTGATTCGGCAGCCAGACATCGTCCGGATCCGCGCTCAGCACCCAATCGGCGGATGTGCTCGCCAGCACTGCGTTGTAATTGCCGATGACGCCGAGATTTCCGGCTGACGAATCGACGAGCAGCATGCGATCGCCGAGCTCGGTACGCCAGCGTTGCAGCACGGAAAGCGTGTCGTCCGACGAGCCGTCGTCGCGCGCGATCAGCCGCCAGGAGGGCATATCGAGGCGGAGCAGCCCGTTCACGAACCCATCGATCCACACGCCTGCGTTGTAGCAGGGCAGAACGATGTCGACGGCCGAGGTCCCCATCTGTCGAGTGGTAGTATACGAAGGCCGCAGCGTATCCAAATCGGAGAAGGTTGAACCATGAAATCGCCCGCCGACATGAAGGTTATTCAGATCGAGCTGACGAACGCCTGTCCCATGCGTTGCTCGAACTGCACCCGGTTCTGCGGCCATCACGTCGAGCCCTTTTTCATGGACTTCGAGACGTTCAAGAAGGCCATCGACTCGCTCAAGGGCTTCAAGGGCATTGTCGGCATCATGGGCGGCGAGCCGACCATCCATCCCGAGTTCAAGAAGTTCATCGAATACTTCCGCGACAACTGGGGTCACGAGGACAACAGCACCGCGCTGTACGAGCCGTCGTCCGACTTCATGCGGCACATCCTGGCGAACGGCTATCACGTCGATTACAGCAATCAGCGCGGTCTCTGGACCTCGATCACGCCGCGCTACTACGAGCATTTCGAGCTGATCCAGGACACGTTCGGCTACCAGCTCCTGAACGACCACACCAGTGAGTCGGCGCATCAGACCCACATGGTCACGCGCAAGGAGCTCGGCATTCCGGACGACGAGTGGATCGAGATGCGCGACCGCTGCTGGGTGCAGAACCTCTGGAGCGCATCGATCACGCCGAAAGGCGCGTTCTTCTGTGAGATCGCCGCGGCGATGGACGCCACGCTTGGCGGTCCCGGTGGTTGGGCCATCGAGCCGGGCTGGTGGAACCGCAAACCCGAAGACTTCGGCAGCCAGCTCGACTGGTGCGAGATGTGTAGCGCCTGCCTGCCGATGCCGAGCCGCAACGCGAACGACGAGACGGACGACATCTCGCCGATCTGGCAGCAGCGGCTCGAGGCGATCGACAGTCCGAAGCTGCGCAAGGGGCTGGTCAACACGCTCGATCCGACCGAGTACCAGAAAGACAAGCACGCATTCATCGAGACCGTCACGCCGTATCTCGACGACGAAGAAGCGCGGATGGGGAAGAGCCGGCAGCGGCTCGTGCCGCATCGCATCACGCATGTCGCGTGGCTGTCGGAATCGATCGATGACGACGGCGCCCGCGCGCTGCTCGCGTCGTTGAAAGCGGACCAGCGTCTCGATGCGGTGGTCTCCACGAAGCCCGAGCATGCGGCTCTCGCGGGCGAAGCAGGTGCGCCGTTCTTCAGCGGACCGACCGTGCTCGCCGATGTGGCGAAGGCGACGAAAACGCGCGACTGGATCATGCTCGTCCGCGATCACGCCGCCTCGAGCGCATTCCACGAGCTCACGAAGATCGCGGTCTTCAATCCCGGCGTCGTCTACACGCGCGATCGGGACAACGAGTGGTTCCAGTTCTTCAACCTGCGCGCGTCATCGCTGGCAAACGGCGGCAATCTGTTCGACATCACGCGCAGTTACCCGGCATACAAGATTGTGCCCGTCGCGTCGGATGATCCGGAGCAGTACCGGCTGTCCGATGTCGACATGTTCCTGCGCCGCGCGTACAAGCGCGTGAACTGGCTGAAGAGAAAGATGACCGGGCAGCCGGTTGCGCGCGGCCCGGCGGGCGAGATCGTGGGCAACAGGATCGTCGCGTCGAATCCCTGACTCGAAATGGCAGAGCAATCATGAACACTCTCGAAAACGGCAGTGGAACCATCACCGCACCCGGCTTCACGCACACCACGCATCGCGTCATCAACCGCCGCGGCGTGATGTGGCTGGGACAGACCTGCAACCTGCGCTGCTATTTCTGCTACTTCCTGGAGAAGATCTCGACGAACTCCGATCCGGAGCATCCGTTCATGGACCTCCAGAAGGCGAAGACGATCTGCAAGACGCTCGTCGACTTCTACGGCAACAACTCGATCGACATTCAGGGCGGCGAGCCGACGATCTGGCCCGGCATCCATCCCCTGGTGACGCATTGCGCCGAGATCGGACTGAAGCCGACGCTGATCACAAACGGCATCGTCCTGGCGAAAAAAGAAGCGGCCCAGCGGCTGAAGGACGCGGGCGTCTACGACCTCCTCTTCAGCATTCAGGGACTGCGCGAGGTGTACGACGACATCGTCGCCATTCCGGGCGGTGCGGCGAAGCAGGCGAAGGCTCTGGAGAACTTCCATGAGCTGGAGATCCCGTTCCGCTTCAACACGGTGCTTTCGAAGCCGGTGCTGCCGCAGCTCGATGAGATCGCGCAGATCGCCATCGACTCCGGCGCGCGCGTGATGAACTTCATCGCCTTCAATCCGTTCATCGACCAGGCGAACGGCGGCAAGCGCAGCGCGAAGAACGTCGCGAGCTACACGGAGATCATGCAGTACCTCACGCCGGTGCTCGACAAGCTCGATGCCGCCGGGCTCGAGGTCAACGTCCGCTACCTGCCGTTCTGCATGTTCGAAGAGCGGCACCGCAAGTTCAGCCAGAACTTCCAGCAGATCGTGTACGACCTGCACGAATGGGACGCTGCGTCCGAGGCGTGGACCAGTCTGCCGAATCTGCGTCAGGCCGCGCTGCCTCTCGTGCAGCCGATGACGCTGCACGATACGGTGTGGGCGCGCCGCATCCGCTGGATGGCGACGTCCTCGTCCGAGGCCATCGAGTCGATCGGCGCGAAGCCGGTGAAGGACGTGCTGCACAAAGCACAGGAAGGCGCGCGCGAGATCTATCTCCGCCTCGGTTCGAAAACCAGGAACGGCGCGCCGGCCGCACCCGAGATCCCGCAGCACGCCGATGCAGACCGCAGCGCACCGCCGTCGGTCGGCAAAGTCGGAGCGGCGCTCGAGCGCGGATGGCAGTACGTCCGCGAGCATGTGATGGACTTCGATCCGCTGCCGGAGAGCGAAGCGCTCAATCGCGAGGCGCGCTTCCTGATGTCGAAGACGGTCCATCCGTACACGAAGCTGCCGGCGTGCAAGTCATGCTCGCTCGCGCCGATCTGCGACGGGTTCCACAAGGACTACGGCGAGATGTTCGGCACGCATGAGTGCAAGACGATCACGCTCGCCACGCGCGTGACCGATCCGAAGCACTACGTGCGCGAACAGCAGAAGATCGTCGAAGAGCAGGAGTACGACTGGGCGCTGCCGCAGGAACCGCAGCCGGCGAACTAGTCGTCATCCCGAGCGTAGTCGAGGGACCTGGGAGCGTGGGCGGCGCGCCACCCTACCCCCCAGGTCCCTCGACTACGCTCGGGATGACGGGGCGTCGAGCCCGAGGATCTCGCGGGCCTTCCGCGCCATCACGCGGACATCGTGCGCGCGTTCCCACAGCTTGCGGTTGCTCTGTCCGATCTTCGCCCGCTCCTCGGCTGACAGATCGAGCGCCCGGATCAGCTGCCGCTTGACGTCCGCGCGCGGCGAGAGTCGTCCCGCGATCCCGCAGTTGTGCTGCTCGACGTAGTCATGCACCGCCCAGTCGGGATGACCGACAGACAACACCGGACGTCCGGCGCAGAGGTAGTCGCTCAGTTTCGTCGCGAGTGAATGCCGGAAGAGCTGGATGCGGTCGTTGCGGAAGGTCGTGGTGAGCACGAGAAAATCGGAGTCGAGGTATGCATCCGCGAGCTCGCGTCCGATGCGGAAACCGCAGTACGTGACCGCGCCCGGCACGCCGATCATGTTCGCCAGCGGCGCGAACTCCCACGGCGCGAAGATGCGCAGCTCGACTTCGCGCTCGGTACGCAATTCCGCGACCGCCTCCGCGACGCGAACGAGCGTCTGTCCCTGCAGATGCCAGTTCATCGCGCCGGCAAACGTGATCACAGTTCCGCTTCGCCGCGGCGGCGGAGTCCACTCCGGCCGGTCCGCAAAGAGATCGTGCGACGCGTTGTTCATCGTCTCGTGAGGAATGCCGTAGCGCTGCGTGAGCACCGAGGCGAGCTTCTCGCTGTTCGAGTAGGCGTAGGCGAGATGCGGCTTCGCGTCGCTCATCGCGCTCGCGATCAACCGTCTCCACACGCCGCCCAGCCTGCCCATCCGCGCGCTCTCCTCGGACATCCAGTCGTCCATGTTGAGCATGACGATCGGCACGCGATATCGCTTCGCCGCCGCGACTGCCAGCCGCAGCATTCGCAACGACAACGGCGCGGTGAAGATCACCTCGGGATGAAAGTTGTTTTTCGCGACGAGCTCCGCGACCTGCCGCTCGAATCCGCCCGCGTAGCGATCGAGCAGCGGACCGGCGATCGCGCGTCCCACCTCGATCGTGCTGCCGCCTTCGCCGATGATGCCGAGCCTTCCCGACGGCAGCGAGATCTCGCTCGTCGTTTCCTGCGATCGCAACAGGCTCGGCAGCGCGTGCAGCCGCTCCGCGTATTCGGGTGCGGGCGTGATGTTCCGGTACTGATAGACGCCGAGCAGGTTCTCCGGCGGCAAGCCTTTGAGCGATGCGTAGACGACGATGCCGCCGCCCTGCATCGGCGAGATCGCGTTCTCCGCGAAGTACAGAACGTTCTTCGACATGCGTTATCCGGAGACCCGCCGCGCGAATGTGCGGGACGCGTCGTTCGCGAGGAATGCGTCGAGATCCTCCGGCGTCCCCAGTCCGTGCATGCCGGTGCCGAGGTTGTCGATGTTGAACACGCCGACCTTGGCGCCGCGCTCGATCAGCTGGTTGTACGCCGGCGCGACGTAGAACTCGCCGTTCACACGCAGATTCTTCGCGATCATCTCGTCCGCGGCGTGCACGAAATCGGAGCCGCGGCGATAGTTGTAGATGCCGACGGTCGCATCGCGAGATACGACCTTTTTCTCCACGACTTCGGTTACGCGTCCGTCGCTCGCCAGCCGCGCGTAGCTCCACTTCGGATCGTTCGCGGTGAAGGTCATGATGAAACCATCGAGGCCGCTCGCATCAAAGGCATCGAGGTAGTCGTCGATCGCCAGATCGACGTACTGATCGGTGTTCGCGATCATCAGCGGATCGGACGAGTCGATGAACGCGCGCGCGAGCAGCACGGTGCATGCGGCGCCTTCGGTCACCGTATCGACGGTCACGATGATGCTGTCCGGTGCGAGCTGGTCGAGGAGCGCGCGGAATCCCGACTCGAGGTGCTCGCGCAATGCGAGAAAGATGAAGCGATGCGGCGTTCGCGGACGCAGGTTCGCGATCACCCACTGCAGCATCGGGATGCCGTGCACGGGAATCATCGGCTTCGGAACGGCGAAGCCTGCGCTGACGAAACGGCTGCCTCTGCCCGCGACCGGAAGGACGATGTTCAGCATCGTGCGCTCATCCCTGCGGAAACCGCGGCCGCGCTTCGACGAACGCCGAGACGTCTTCGGGTGTGCCGAGGCTGTGCATCTGCTCGCGCGTGATGCGGCAGGTCGTGACGCGCTTTCCGTTCAGAATCAGCTCGTTGTAGACCGGCGCGACGAAAAACTCGCCCATCAGCGCGGCGTTCTTCAGGATCACCTGCTCCGCCGCGCGCATGAACTCGCGGCTGTTGCGGAAGTAGTAAAGCCCCGCGGTGGCCTGATTGCTGATCGGCCGCTTCTCCGCGACCGCGACGACGACGCCGTCCATCTCCTTCGCGAACGACCACTTCGGATGCGTGCTCGGGAACGTCAGGATGCAGCCGTCGTTCTCCGGCCGGCGCGCGGTATCGACAAAATCGCGGAACGACAGATCGACGACCTGGTCGGCGTTCGCGATCACCAGCTCGCCGTCGTAATCGAGGTACTCCGAGGCGAGCAGCACGCTGCAGAGCGCACCGGAAGTCGGCTTCGAGACCGGAATGATCGTCGCGCCGGGTGCCAGCAGATTCAGCACCTCGCCCAGCGCGAAGCGGCGCAGATGCTCCTCGGCGCAGATGAAGATGAACCGATGCGGCTCGTCGAGGTGCAGGCCCGACAGCACCCACTCGATCATCGGACGTCCGACGATCTCCACCAGCGGCTTCGGAAACGTGTACCCGCGCTCGATGAAGCTCTTCCCTCCGCCGCTCATCGGCATCACGACGGTCAGCACGAGCCCACCTCCAGCGCCGGCGCGAGCTTCCAGTAATCGACTTCGTGAAACCCGGCCACTTCGAGCACGCGCGCGCCTGAGCGCCGCGCCGCTTCGATTCCGTGCGGCGCATCTTCGATGATCAGCACCTGTTCCGGTTTGACCTGCAACCGTTCCATCGCTTTGAGGTAGATCTCCGGATCGGGCTTCGGACGGTCGACGTCTTCGTTGCTCAGCACGAGCTCGAAGTACTTCAGCACGCCCGACCGCTCGAGCATCAGGGTCATCGTTTCGCGAATGGCATTCGAGCAGACGGCGAGCGTATAGCCCTCGCGGCGGAGGCGGCTCAGCATGTACTCCTTCTCGAACACCGGCCAGCATTTGGAGAGGATCTCTTCCTTCGTGTAGACCTGCTTCAGCCGCTTGATCAGCGGATGCAGCGCGCGCGGCAGTCCCTTCTCCACCGACAGCATCTCCAGCTTCGTGCGCGTCGGCAGGCCGTTGTACGCGGAGAGATGCTCGTAGCGATTGATGGAGAAGCCGAACAGCGCGAGCGCGCGGTTGAGACTCTCGTAATGCCACTCGGTGGCGTCGATCAGCACCCCGTCAAGATCGAACAGAATCGCAGTGGGCTTCGTGGTCATACGAAGTACTTGTCTCCGGGAACGCTGGGAACTTTCACCACCACGGTCGTGACGTCGGTCAACGCTTCGAATGCCGCAGCTTCGCCGGGAGGAATCTCGATGATGTCGCCCGGTCCGAGCTGAAAGTCGTTGAGCTTCGCTTCGCCCGTCACGATCGCGGTGAGCTCGGTCGCGACACGATGTACATGCGCGTCTTCCTTCGTGCCGGCTTTGTAGCTCTTGATCGCCACTTCGAAATCGGAGCTGGCGAGCACCGTCGGTTCGAATTGTCCGACGAACCATCCGCCGCGCATCGACTCCAGCCGATGCACTTTCATGACGCGCTCAGCCCCAGATGCTCGGCGAGCCGCTTCGGCCAGTCGGTGCAGATGCCGTCGACTCCCCACTCGGCGAGTTGCTTCCAGCGCGCTTCGCACTGCTCCACCGGCATGCGATGCAGATCGCGCGACACGGCGAGGATCGTCCGTCCCGCATCTTTCAAACGCGCGACATCGGTCTGCTGCGCCCACGTGCCGTCCATCTCATCGAGCCAGATGTACCGGCCCGGCAGTCCGAGCGCGCGATCGATGGTCTCGCCGCGATCGCTCACACGTGCGGCGAGCTCGCACGACGGCTCGATCTGCTGGAACGCGAACGCCATTTCCCCGGCCTCGGGCTCGATCAGTTCCATGTCGAACAGCACCGTATTCTCGATGCGTTGAAAACGGCGCAGGAGCGAGAGCGTCTGCTGTTCGCAACCGGTTTCTTTGATGTTCAGCGCCACGAGCTGCTCCGGATGTTTTGCCCACAGCGCGACATGTTCGGCGGCAGGTTCGGCAGGTTCGGCGGCGACCGCATCGTGACTGATGTAGCCCGAGCCGTCCTGCCGAAAGCGGATGTCCGTTTCGACTCCGAATCCGCACGCGAGAGCCGCCGCGACGGTGGGGAGAGCGTTTTCACGTTTGGGGTCCGGTCCTTCCAGATTTCCTCTGTGCGCGAGAACGATCAATCGTCTCAGACTACCATGATCGCCGCCCTCAGTCCGCGACCTCGGCCCACTCCCAATCGGGGTAGACCATGCTGCGATACATGGCCGATTCGTGCCGCCGATTGCGCGTCGAATCGACGAGCGAAAACGAGATCACGGGCTCGTGCTCGATGACTCGTTTCACGTTGTGGATGCCGAGGTTCACGCTGAGCACGTAGTCGCCCTCGGAGAGGATCGAGGTGTCGATCGTCAGCCGCACCGTGTGCCGTCCGGCCGATTGCAATGATGCCAGCTGCTCCGCCGGCGCGAGGTCCGTGAAACGCGTCGCGCAGACCATCGCGCCGACCTGGTTGCGGATGTCGACGCCGACGACGACGAGCGGCCCAGGCTCGAGCACGTCGTATGTGAACTCGAAGTCGAGCGAGTCGCCGCGCTGGAACAGCGGCTGCTCCGGCGCGATGCGCGCAGACGAGAGCCGGATGTGATCGTCGCCGAGGTCGCCGCTCCATGCGCTCTTGCCGCCGTCGCCCGCCAGTCCCATGTAGCGGTCGATGCACTCGCGCACATCGCCCGCGGCGGCGATGCGTCCCGATTCGAGCAGCATCGCCTTGTTGCACAGCGCGGTAATCGCACTTAGATCGTGGCTCACCATCAGGATCGTCTTCTCCGGTCCGGTGATCTCGCGGATCTTTTCGCGGCAGCGGCTCTGAAAGCGCATGTCGCCGACGGCCAGCACTTCATCGATGATCAGGATGTCGGGATCGAGATGCGCGGCGACGGAGAACGCGAGCCGCACGAACATGCCGTTCGAGTAGTGCTTGACCGGCATGTCGAGGAAGCGCTCCAGCTCCGAGAATTCGACGATCGCATCGAACTTGCGGCGGATCTCGTGGCGTTTCATGCCGAGGATCGAGCCGGAGAGAAAGACGTTGTCGCGGCCGGAGAGCTCCGGATGAAAACCGGCGCCGACTTCGAGCAGCGAGCCGAGCCGGCCGCGGAACGCGACTTCGCCCGTCGTCGGCTTGATCACGCGGCTCAGCACCTTGAGCAGCGTGCTCTTGCCCGCGCCGTTGCGCCCGATGATCCCGAAGACGTCACCGGCGTGCAGATCGAACGAGACGTCCTTCAGGGCCCACACTTCCGATTCCTGCATCGCTGGCAGCTCTTCGCGCGACGCGGTGCGGCCGGTGAGGCGGCGAAACGTGCCGGCGACGAGATTCGGAATGATGTCGTTCAGCGAATTGCCCGCGGGCCGCGCGGCATCGACCGAGTACCTCTTGCTGAGATTGCGGACGGTGATGGTTGGATCCATGTCACATGATCTCGACGAGATCGCGCTCCGTCCGGTAGAAGTAGAAGATGCCGAGGGCCAGCGCGGCGAGTGCCCAGGCCGCGGAGTAGCCGAGCTGCGCGAGGTCGGCCGCTTCGCCGAGGAATGCGGTGCGGAAGCCTTTGACGACGCCGGTCAGCGGATTGAGCTCGATGAACCAGCGATAGCGGGCCGGGATCGCGGAGAGCGGATAGATCACCGGCGTGCAGAACATCCAGACCTGAAACAGGAACGGCGTGACGTAGCGGATGTCCCAGTAGCGCGCGGTCAGCGCGGAGAGCCCGAGACCGATGCCCGAGGTCAGGACGAAGGTGATGACGGTGAGGATCGGGAGCAGCGCAAGCCACGCCGTCACCTGCACGTGGAACAGCACGATCATGACGAAGAGCAGGATCGACATCACCACGAAGTCGAGCATGATGGTGATGATCCGGCTCGCCGGAATGAAGAGCCGCGGGAAATAGACCTTTCCGATCAGCGGCGCGTTGATGTAGAGGCTGGAGCTGGCGTCGAGCACCGCGCTGGAGAAGAAGGTCCACGGTAAAAGACCGACCAGCACGAAGATCGCGTATGGATAGTTCGCCCCCGGCAGCTTCACGAACGTGCTGAAGATCGCGGTGTAGACCGCAACGAGCACGAGCGGCTGCAGGATCACCCAATAGACGCCGAGCTTCGCCTGCCGGTAGCGCACTTTGATGTCGCGCCAGGCGAGGAACCAGAGCACTTCCCGGAATTCGGAGAGCTCGTGCAGCTCGTCGCGAACTCGTCGCGAGCCTCCGCTGATCCGGGTGACGCTCTCCTTCTGATCGGACATGGCGAGTGCGATCCTACGCTGCTTCCCATCCGTCCATGCGCGGCAGCAGGCCGTCGCGATGCTGGAAGAAGATGGTGCGGAAGTTCTGCTCCGCATCGAGCAGCCGTTCGCGATTCGCGACGGTGGCGACGGACATCGCGCCGTCGCCTTCCGGCACGAAGGCCACCGGATAGCACGTCTCGACTTCACGAAAGTACGCGATGACGTCGTCGATCGGCGCGTACTGCCGCGAGCCGCGCGCCGGCCGCAGCACGCGCCACGCGCGGCTCAGCAGGTCTTTCGGCGAGAACGTCAGCGCGTCGCGCAGCAGCTGCAGCGGCGAGAAGCGGCGCTTCGCCGCCATCCCGGTCAGCGCACGCTCCGCCTCGCGCGTCCAGTGCTGCAGCACGCAGGCGGGGTGGTTGAAGATCACGTCGGAGATGAGGGTGAAGATGCCGAAGATCTCGGTCCGGGTCTGCGGCGGCACGCTGCTCACGCGCGCGTGCACGACGCTCCAGACTTCGGAGAGCCGGTCGCACCCGATGAAATCCGCTTCCGACAGCGCGCCGGTTCGCTGCGCGATCGGCATCCGATTGAACTTCGCCACGAGCTTCGCGCAGTAGCTTTTCTTCGTCGCCGTCAGCAGCGGCTGAAACACGCCCGGCTGTTCGTCCGCGATCCGCCGCTGATGCGCGCTGACGTGATGGAACGCGCGCTCCACCTTGCCCGACGGATGCAGCACATGGATCGCCGTCAGCAGCATCGGATGCGGATTCGCCGATTCGACGCACGCGTACGGATTCACGCGATGCGGAATCCCGATCTTCTGGCACTCGTAGCCGAAGACGGCGTCTTCCCACTCCGCATGGAACAGCGCCTCGTCCTGCCGCACGAGATTCCAGATCGTCTTCTTCGTGATGTACAGCCCGCCGCAGCAGAACGCGGTCTCGTGAAAGTCGTTGTACTGCGGATGAAAAACGTAGTGGCCGTCGAAGATGCCGGCGCGGACGAGCGTCGCGATGTCGCCGCTCCACTTCACCACCTGATAGTCGGGATAGCGCTGGATGCACGTGCCGGTGCGGTCGGCGTAGAAGACCTGTGGAAAGGTGACGACGGAGAAGACGTTGCCGTAGCGCCGCAACGCTTCGACGAATCTCCCCGGCATGAAGAACCTGTCGTGCAGGATGCAGAGGTTCTCGTACCGCGCCGCCTCGGCGATCATGTTTTTCTTTTTCGTGATCCAGCCGCGCGGCTCGGGCTTTTCGAGATCGATCTGGCGGATGCGCGCATCGTCGGGCAGATTCGCAGGCTTCGGTCCGCAGATCACGATCTCGATCGCCGGCAGCTCGAGCGCGAGGATCTCCCGCACCATCCGCTCCGCATTCGGCGACGGACCTGCGGTGAGGATGCCGAATGTCCAGCCGTCATCGTTGGTCGTTGCCGTGATGCGACTCGGTGCCGTCTTCCGCATCAGCCGGATGCGATACGGCCCGACTGCACGTTCCTCGATCACTTCGATCGAGCCCTCGTAATACTCCCGCTCCACGTGATCCCGCACCGACACCGCCGTTCCGCGGCACCGCTCCGCGTAATCGACATCGACCCACACGCCGCCCGTCGCAAGCGCGTGAAACGCTTCCCAAAAAAGGATCGCTGCGAAGCGGGAAGCGCGAATGCCGAGGGTGAGGATCGCGGGAAGCTGCTCGAACGAATCGAGACGAAAGAGGTTGTCCACCGGCGCGTTGGTCGACGTCAGCTCGAGCTTCGATCGCAGCGATGCAGGCAGCTCGGCGTACCCGAGAACGAACCACGATCGTGAGGTGAGGAGCGGCTCGAGCGCGGCGTCCACGGCAGGATGATCGAGGGAGAACTCGAGCGATCCGAACACCGGATCCTCATCGAGGATCATCGGACGATCCATCGGGCCGAGTGTAGCAGTAACTCCCGCTCCGCCAGGTCGCACACGCGCATCAGCACCGCGCCTGCTTTTACTGCGGATGCGAGTCCCGCTTCGATCGCGTCATCTGATTTGATAGGGCTCGCGCGCATCGCGTCGAGCGAGTCGATCGTGTCGATCGATTCGTAGAACACGAGGTCGCCCGGTTGCACAGGCGCAGTCAGCGTCGCACCGAGCGGAAGGTAGTGACAGGACTCGACGATCAACACGTTGCCGCCGAACGAATCGAGCGGTGCGCTGCTCACGAGCAGCACCAGCACGTCGCGCTGTTGCAGCAGCCCCGCATCGAGCAGCTCCTGCAGCGTCACCGTGCCGGCGTCGAGATCGACGCGAAACGGGATGCGCCGCCGCCATGCGCGCACGTACGCGCCGAGCGTTCCGGGCGCGGCGAACTTGTCCCACAGCCCGCGATGAGCGACGAGACGCACCTCGAGCAGCTCGGCGCGCATCATTGTGTCCGGACGAACAGCCCCAGCTGCGAGGCCGGATATCCCTGCATCACCTGCGCGCGCGCGAGCCGGAAGCCGTTGCGCTGCAAGGCGTCGCGGAACGCCTGCGACTGTTTCTCCTCGTCGTCGGTGTGCGGCACCGGCGTCACGAGCCAGATGCGCTGCCATGGCGCGGCGCGCAGCTGCCGGTCCCACTCCGCGGCCGGCGTCGCCGCGAATGCCTTGCGCAGTTCCGGACCTCCGTCAAAGTACGGCAGCACGACTTCCGCTTTGGCGACGTCGCGCAGGGACGGCAGCTCGCAGATCGGGACGGGCGGAAGGGTGGGCTGCCGCTCGTCGAGATAGAAGGCGAGCACGAAGGAGTGCAGCGGATCGGGATAGCCGTGACGGAGTGCGTGCTGCACGACGACCGCCGTGCCGTCGCGCGGCGCCGTCGCGATCACTTTCGCGATCGGGCGGCCGTTCGCTTTGATGAACGTGTCGCGCAGCGCTCCCGGAAACGCGAACAGCTCAATCGCCGCAAGCGCCAGCACGCAGAGGCGCGCCGGCTTCGTGAATGCGAACGCGAACGAGACGAGGAGCGCCCCGAAGAGCGGCACCTGGTAGCGCGGCACCATCATGTAGCCGGCCGTCGCGCCGATCACCAGCGTCGACGCGAGCGCGAGCAGCGCCGCAACCGGCATCACGAGATACGGCGAGCGCTTCAGCGTGTAGAGCGTGACCGCGAGCATCACGCCGAGGACGAATACCGAGAGGAGGCGAAAGAAGACGGGCGGATTGGAGAGACCGCTCGAGGCGAAGAGCGAGAGCGTCACCGGCAGCAGTTCGCTGATCGGTCTCGCCGCGAAGAGCGGAAAGCCGGGACCGGGCGGATAGGTCAGCTGGATGTACGCCGTCTCCGCCATCGACGTGATGATGCCCGGCAGCGCAAACGCCGCGATCGTGGCGAGCTCCCTCGGAGCGCGGACGTCCCGTCCGCAGCCGTCGAGCGTCCCGCTCGGCGGCCATTCGTCGCGACCGGGCGAGACGCCCGATCGCTGCGGGCGAGACGCCCGCGCTCCCCATACGATCGCAAATTGAATAACCGCAGCGACGCAAAGTCCGCCGAAGAGGCAGGCGGCGTAGACGTAGAGATGTCCGAGGATGATGCCGAGGAGGGCGCCGGCGATGCGGAGAGCGCGGGGACTCGGATGCGTCAGCGCCGACGCGAGCAGCGCGAGAAAGATCGCCACGCCGAACGTCGCGAACGACCAGACGCGCGCTTCGAATGCGTAGAAGAGCAGCATGGGCGACGCGCCGGTGAGGAATGCCACGGCGGTGCTCGCCGCCCAGTCGCGCGATTGCCGGAACGCGATGATGTAAACCACGATCACCGTCCCCACAAACGACAGAATCCCGAGCAGTCGCAGGAACAGCTCCGGATCGCGCTGCAGCGTCAGGCCGAGCGGCCGCACGATGGCGTGCACGACGCGCTGGATGCCGCAGTAGGTGTAGTTGAAGAAATATTGCGCGATGTGCGAGCCGGGTCGCCGCGCTTCGATGCCGCGCAGCTCCGGATTGCGCTCGTAGAACCAGTAGACGATCTCGTCCAGCCAGAGCGACGCATGCGTCGCGCCGAGCGCGAGGAAGGCCGCGAGCGGCGCCAGCGCGATCGCCACTCCCCCCGCATGCTGCGCCGCCTCATTTCTCTTCGTGGTACTCCTCCTCCGTGTTCACCTCCCACACGTTCGACTTGTCCGTGCGTCCCGCCACGATGTTGTCGACGCAGATCATCGAGGTGAGCATCGAGTGGTCCTGGTTGTTGTAGCGGTGCATGCCGTTGCGGCCGACGAGAAAGAGGTTCGGAAAAGTATCGGCGAACTTGCGGATCTCGTCGAATCGTTCGTACGTGCCGAAGTACGCGGGATAGGTCTTCGGCACGCGGATGACGATTCCGTCGCGGCAGTCGGCGGCGTTCGCGATGGCGATCCGCTCCATCTCCGTCTTCGCCAGCGCGATCATCTGCTCGTCCGGCGCCGACCAGAGCGTGTCGTGGTCGCTGCAGAAGTACTCCAGGCCGACCCA
>DATEZA010000055.1:0-5399 GCA_035255945.1 Thermoanaerobaculia bacterium | reverse complement strand
CAAACCGTGCTTCGGCAGGGGATTCCTCGACCGTCCTTCGGCGGCTCGGAATGACACGCCTCACGCCTAGTAATGGTTCGTATCGTTCCATAACTTCAGCACGATCCGTCCACCCCGATTTTCGAAGAGATTGATCGCAGCGTTGTCCTGCGCGAAATGACGCGACGACATCACCGGCAGGTTCATGAGCACGGTCGCGGCGATGCGGATCGCGGTGCCATGGGTAACGACGATCGGCCGCGCCGCGTCGATCTGCTCCAATGCCGCGGCAATTCGTTGCGCCACGTCATTGTGCGACTCGCCCTCGGGACATCTACAGTCCGCATCGCTGCTCCATCGCTTGTAGATCTCGTAATCGGCTTTGCGGACATCGAGAAACGACTGCCCTTCCCATCGTCCGTAGCCCATCTCGCGCATTCCATCGAGCGTTCTGATCTCCAGTCCGAGCACGTCCGCGATCACGCGAGCGGTCGACATCGCGCGTCCGAGCGGCGAGCTGTAAAGCGCATCGGCGCGGAACACGTGCAAGCGCTCCGCAACCGCGCGCACCTGCCGTTCGCCGAGCTCCGACAGCGCGCTGTCGTTCCATCCCTGCGCGATTCCGGCAGCGTTCTGCACGGTCTCGCCGTGACGGATGAGAATGAGTTGTTCGATCACGCCAGCAGCGGCTTTGCGGTCATTTCCGCCGGCTGCGCGATGCCGAGGATGGTGAGGATGGTGGGCGCGACGTTCTCCAGCGCGCCGCTGCCGCGCAGCGCGCCGCAGCGCTTCTTCGGATCGAAAAGGATCAGCGGCACCGGGTTCGTCGTATGCGCCGTGTGCGGCTGACCGGTCTTCTCGTCGAACATCAATTCGCAGTTGCCGTGGTCTGCCGTAATCAGCGCCACGCCATCAACTTTTTCTACGGCAGTGAGAATGCGATCGATTGCCTTGTCGGTGTCATGCACCGCATCGACCGCCGCTTTCATCACGCCTGTGTGCCCGACCATGTCGGGATTCGCGATGTTCATGATCACGACGTCGACCTGCTTCTGTTCGATGACCGGAATGACTTTGTCGACGACTTCGAAGAGCGACATCTCCGGCTTGAGGTCGTAGGTCGCGACTTTCGGCGACGGGACGAGAATCCGCTGCTCGCCTTCGAACCGTGTGTCGGAGCCGCCGTTGAAGAAGAAGGTGACGTGTGCGTACTTTTCGGTCTCGGCGATGCGCAGCTGTGTGAGTCCGCTCTTCGCCAGCACCTCGCCGAGGTTGTTGCGCACTTCGGCCGGCGAAAAGATGACCGGCAGACCGAAGTCCTGGCGATACCGATTCATGGTGATGATCTCGACGCGAGGCGACATCGCGCGCTTGAAACCGTCGAACGAGTCATCCTTGAACGCAGTCACGATCTGACGCATGCGATCCGCTCGGAAGTTGAAGAAGATCAGGACGTCGCCCTCTTCGACGCGGCCTTCGTGCGCGCCCGCGAACGTGAGGACGGAGATCGGTTCCATGAACTCGTCCGTCACGCCCTGCTCGTAAAAGCGGCGCACGGTCTCGAGCGGATCGTTGGTTTCGGTGCCGACGCCGAGCGTCATCAGGTCGTAGCCACGCTGCACGCGCTCCCAGCGCTTGTCGCGATCCATCGTGAAGTAGCGGCCGATGACCGTCGCGAGGTGCGCGTGCTCTTTGTCTTTGAGGAAATCGATCAACTGGCCGAGGTACTTTTCGGCGGATTTCGGCGGGGTGTCGCGGCCGTCCAGGATCGCGTGGACGTAGACGTTTTTCGCGCTCTCACGCAGCGCGACATCAATGAGTCCGTGCAGATGCGATTGCAGCGAGTGCACGCCACCGTCGGACAGCAGTCCCGCAAGGTGCACGTTCTTGCCTTTCACTGCAGGCAGGTGCACTTCATTGCGCTCGAATGCTTTCGAAATGCGGACGATGTCCTGATCGACCACCCGTCCCGCTCCGATATTCAGATGTCCGACCTCGGAGTTCCCCATTTGTCCCGCAGGAAGGCCGACGGCGAGTCCCGACGCATAGAGTGTCGTCCACGACGAGCTCTTCCACAGCTCGTGAAAGCGTGCCGTCTCCGCCTCGGCGATCGCGTTCCATTGACGGTCGTCGCGACAGCCGAATCCATCGATGACGATGAGGATGAGGAAGGGGCGCTCCGCCATGGCGGCGGGCAAAATATCAGATTACGCGGATGGTGCAGCTTTCTCGCGCTTGAACACCATCCCGATGTGGTCGGTTGCGCCGGTCTTGAAGTTGATGGAGGTGATGCTGACGAGCTCCCAGCCGTCATCGCCGAGGCGGTTCAGCTCTTCGGCGCGTCGCGGATCCATCGAATAGTTCTCCGACCGGACGTTGATGATCTTGTACTCCCAGGTCTTCATGGTCCGCCCCCTCCCGCGGTGCTGTATGCCGATAGCTCGCGCGGAAGTGTAGCAGATAGGAAGAGTTGCGAGGATTTGCAGTTGCGCGGTTGTCGCGGCGCGAGCTCACCGCGGAACCGCGGAACCGCGCAACCACTCCACCGCTTCCGCCGGAAAGTCGGTGATCACGCCGTCGCATCCCGCCTCGCGCAACCGTTCCCAGTCGCGGTCGCGGTTCGGCGTCCAGGGCACGATGCGGATCGACTTCGCGTGCAGCGACTCGACCATCTCCCGATCGACATAGCGATATTGCGGATAGACCCAGGTGGCGCCGAGGCGTTCGGCGTAGCCGGCGAGGTCGATGACGTAACCGAAGATCGTCAGGCCGAGCGGAACTCCGGCATTCCGGCGATGCAGCTCGGCGATCAGCGAGTGATCGAACGACGCGATCACGACGTCCGGCCACTTCGCGACGTGCTGGAGCAGCACGTCCTCCCACTTGCTCCGCTTCACCTCGAGGCACATGTGCGCACGTCCGGCGAACGGCGCGAGCTCGATCAGTTTCTGCACTTTCGTCAGCTGGTCGAAGCGGTACGACTCGGCCGCAAGGTCGTCGATTTCGTCGTCGTGATAGAGGACCGGACAGCCGTCGGAGAGCAGGCGAAGGTCGGTTTCGAAGCCGTCCGCGCCACTGCGCAAAGCGTCTTCGAACGACTCGATCGTGTTCTCGCGAAATCGCGTCGGACTGCCTCGATGACCGAGGATCAAAAACTGATCAGACATCGTCGTAATCTCTTGTCCCGTCGCAGCTAACGTGCTACGTTGCTTCGTCAACGGAGAGACGATTCCATGCCGAAAAAAATCCTCCTCGCGGATGACAGCATCACCATCCAGAAGGTCGTCGAGCTCACGTTTTCAGACGGCGACTACGAGGTTGTGGCGGTCAATAACGGCGCCAAAGCAATCCAGAAACTTTCGGAGATGCGCCCCGACATCATCCTCTCCGACATCATCATGCCGGAAAAGAACGGCTACGAGGTATGCGAGTACGTGAAGTCGCATCCCGAGCTGCGCAATCTGCCCGTCGTTCTCCTCACCGGAACGTTCGAACCGTTCGATCCCGATCGCGCCGAGAAAGCCGGATGCGATGCTGTCGTCACCAAGCCGTTCGAATCGCAGAGCCTGATTCACAAAGTCGAGGAGCTGATCTCGGCGAGTAAAGCGGCGGCGGCGCAGGCAGTATCCGAAGCGCCGACGGCGACGATTCCGCTGTCGACGACCGAGTCGCCGTGGGAAGAGCCCGCAGCAGAGACCCACGAGGAGCCGTTCGCCGCGCCGGGACCATTCGCCCACGGCGGCGACATCTTCGGCGCACCGCAAGCGCCCCCCCTTCCGACGACGGAGATGCCGTTCGAATCGTCCGCGCCGGCCTTCGGCGGCGAGACGCGCGCCTTTCCGCAGTTGAATTTTGACGAGCTGCAGCGCATCCAGCAGGAGCCCGCAGCCGCAGCTCCGCCTCCGACGACTCCGCCGATCGAACCGTCGCCGTGGGACGAAGGTCCTGCGTTCGGCGGCGAGACGCGCGCGTTTCCGCGGATGTCGTTCGATGAGTTGCAGAAACAGATGGGACAGCCGACACCCGCTCCGGAACCGCCGGCGCCGCCTGCCGCAGCAGCAGAACCGTCGCCGTGGGACGAAGGTCCTGCATTCGGCGGCGAGACGCGCGCGTTTCCGCGGATGTCGTTCGACGAGCTGCAGAAACAGATGGAGCAGGCCGCGCCTGTGCCACCTGAACCGCCGCCGGCACCCGCGCCCGCGCCAGAGCCCTCTCCGTGGGACGAAGGCGAAGGATTCGGCGGTGAGACCCGCGCCTTCCCGCGCATGTCGTTCGACGATCTGCAGAAGGTGGAGGCGGCGCCGGAGCCTGTTGCGCCCGTCGCGGAGCCGGAGCCTGAGCCCGCGCCGTGGGAAGAACCTGCTCCAATCCAGGCCGAGACGCCCGTCGCAGCCTCGGAGCTATCGATCTGGGAAGAACAGCCGGCAGCGAGCGACAACGATGTCGCAGCATTCGCCGAATCGCCGTTCGCCGCTCCCGAACCGGAGCCGGAACCCGAGCCCGAGCCGCTTCCCGAGCTCGCGCCGGCAGTCGAGCCCGACACAGCCGCGCCGGCCTCCGTCAATCCGCAGATCACCGACGTGGTCACACAAAGCGCAGCACCGTCATCGTTCGATCTCACTGACGAGCAGATCGATCGCATCGCCAAGCGCGTGGTGCAGATGATGTCCGAGCAGGTCGTCCGCAACATCGCGTGGGAAGTGATCCCCGACATGGCCGAAATGGTCGTGAAGGAGCGCATCAAACAGCTCGAAGCGGAGTAGCGGCTGAAGATCTACACCCGCACCGGCGACCACGGCGAGACGTCGCTTTTCGGCGGCGCACGCGTCCCGAAGAACGATCCGCGCATCGAGGCCTACGGTACGATCGACGAGCTCAATTCGTTCATTGGCGTCGCACGCGCGAGCTGGCCGGCCTCGCCGCTCGATGACGAGCTCGCGCAGGTGCAATCGGATCTTTTCGACGCAGGCGCGCATCTCGCCTCGCCCGGCATGAGCCGCTTCACCGGCATCGACGCGAGCCGCATCGAGTCCCTCGAGCGCGGCATCGACGCGATGGAATCAGAGCTCGTGCCACTGAAGAACTTCATCCTGCCCGGCGGCTCGCTCGCAGCTGCGCAGCTGCACGTCGCACGCGCAGTGTGCCGCCGCGCGGAGCGCCTCGTGGTTTCGCTGCACGACGAAACGAACATCGTGACGTATCTGAATCGCCTGTCCGACTACCTCTTCGTCGCCGCCCGCTTCGCGAACCTGAAGCACGACGTGGCCGACGTGGCGTGGTCTCGACGATGAGAGGGGAACGACGGGAGCGCCTCCGGCGGGCGGGCGCGGCCCGCTGCGTTCGGTTCGCGTAAAACACGATCAGCGCGAGAGGCGTGCGTCCAGGCTAGGCCAACAAACGAAGCGGGCCGTGCCCGCCCG